>NZ_DATCVJ010001055.1:0-18512 GCF_036566945.1 Chitinophaga sp.
TTTACATCCTTATCAAATACAAAATCTGCATGATCCGAAAGGTAACAATGAGCCTTGTGTTCATTTACGGTACTTTCATAAGTTTTAAATCCTCAGCGCAAATTCCATCGGGGCAGTTAGATGGTCGGTCCGTACCTATTAACACCGCCGTACCATTTTTGCGAATTACACCGGATGCACGCAGCGGAGCGATGGGGGATGTTGGATTGGGAACTTCTGCAGACGCATATTCTATATATAGCAACCTCTCCAAGCTGCCATTCGCAGAAAAGAATGCAGGATTGGCGGTAACTTATACTCCCTGGTTAAAAGAACTGGTAAACGACGTTTTCCTGGCCAGTTTAAATGCTTATACAAAGCTGGATGATCAACAGGCGATTTCCGGATCCCTGCGCTACTTTTCACTGGGAACCATTTCATTCACCGATAGAGATGGGCAGCCTATACAGGATTTTCATGCCCGTGAATTTGCGCTGGATGCAGGTTACGCCCGCAAATTGTCAGAGCATTTTGGTATTGGTTTAACGGGGCATTTTATTTATTCCAATCTGGCCAACGGACAGTATGTGGAAGGAGTACAGGTGAAAGCAGCCAAGGCATTTGCGGTAGATTTATCCGGATTTTATACCAAAGATTTTGAAAAAGATGATGGTCTCGTAAATAAGTTAAATATCGGGATGGCCATTTCCAATATGGGTACCAAAATTTCTTACCTGAGCTCTGCACAGGAAAAAGATTTTATACCTACCAACCTGGGTATAGGTACGGCCTATACTATTTCCCTGGATGAAACCAATCAGCTTACATTTGCCCTGGACATTAATAAATTACTGGTGCCTACACCGGATTCCGCGGGTAAATATAAAAGCAAAAGCTCACTGGAAGGAATGTTCAGTTCCTTTGGTGATGCGCCGGGTGGATTCAAGGAAGAAATGCAGGAGTTGATGTATTCTTTTGGAATGGAATACTGGTACAATCAGCAGTTTGCAGTAAGAGCGGGCTATTTCAACGAAAATAAGAATAAGGGTAACCGTAAATATTTTACTGCCGGTATCGGGGTGAAATACGACATCTTTGGTCTGAACTTTTCTTACCTCGTACCTTCAGGATCAGGTATTCAACGTAATCCGCTGTCAAATACCCTGCGGTTTACGTTGACTTTTGACCTGGGGCCAAGAGATGAGGATAGTCGTACCGGCTGGTAAATTTTTCACGCTAAGGCGCAAAGCAACAAAGCAGCAAAGGATATCATTTTGTCCCTTTGCTGCTTTGTTGCTTTGCGCCTTAGCGTGAAAAACTTACCTTGCGGATTGGCAAAATGATTAAATTATTATAGATATGAGTAGGATACGTATTGGACTGGGGGTAGATTTTCATCAGCTGGTAGAGGGCCGTGAATTTTGGCTGGGCGGTGTGTTGGTACCTCATCATAAAGGTGCGCTGGGACACAGTGATGCCGATGTGCTGTTACATGCTATCTGTGATGCGATGTTGGGAGCGCTTTCGTTAGGCGACATTGGCGTACATTTTCCGGATACGGATAATGCCTATAAGAACATCGACAGTAAAATATTATTGGCCCGTTGTGCGCAACTGATTGGTGAAAAAGGGTACCAGGTGGTCAATGTAGACAGTACCCTTTGTTTGGAGGCGCCTAAAATAAAACCATATGTACCTGCTATGCAGGCCGTGATTGCAGCCACCCTGCACATTGGGGTGGAAGATGTATCGGTGAAGGCGACGACCACCGAAAAATTAGGCTTTGTAGGCCGTGAGGAAGGGGTTACAGCACATGCTGTTGTATTGCTGGAGCATATCACCCAGTAATTCGCAATTCATAATTATTTTAAAATATCTTTGTTCAATGGCGGATATTATCGTGAAAATTATCAATAAGTCTGGTAACGATTTACCAGCTTATGCAACGGCAGATGCGGCAGGAATGGACCTCCGCGCACATTTGGAAACAGCAGTTACGTTACAGTCACTGGAAAGGATGCTGATCCCTACAGGCTTGTTCATGGAATTACCTGCAGGATATGAAGCACAAATCCGCCCCCGTAGCGGCCTGGCCATCAAACAGGGATTAACCCTGTTGAATACACCTGGCACCATCGACGCCGACTACCGCGGGGAGATTAAAATCATTATGATCAACTTATCCAACGAACCGCAAACCATACAACCCGGTGATCGCATTGCCCAAATGATCATCGCGCCTTTTGTGCAGGCGGTTATAGAACCGGTAACTGTACTCACTGAAACAGTAAGAGGTGTAGGTGGTTTTGGACATACCGGTAAATCCTGATAAATGCGGATATACTTCACCGTTATAGGGCTGGCAGGTATTTTATTGATGGGAGCTTGCAGTGGTGCCAAACAATCGGCGTCACGTGGCAACACTTCCGTTAAGAATGCCGCTGTGCTTTCACAGCGGGCAGATAGCCTCTTTTTTGCCGCCCAGCGATCTAAAATGCTGGGCGACTACCGCACGGCTATTACCCAGTATGCTGACTATCTGCGGCTGAATAAAAATAATGCTACCGTTAACTATGAACTGGCCCGCCTGTTCATAGAAGTACAAAACGCCGGCAACGCCCTCATTTTTGCACGCCGCGCCGTGGCACTGGATCCGGATAATCATTGGTTCCAGGTAACCCTGGCCGATGCATACGCAGTGAATGAAAAATTTGATAGCGCAGCCATCGTTTTCGAAGGACTCACCAGCAAGTTTCCTGATAACGAAGACTACCTCTATAACAAAGGAGTATTACTGGCAAAAGCCAATAAACCCGCATCGGCGCTGGCCGCCTTTGACCTCCTGGAAAGTAAGGTAGGTGTGGTAGAAGAACTCATCTACCAAAAACAAAAACTATTGCTCAAAATGAGCATGGTGGATGAAGCTGCCACTGAAATAAAAAAACTGATTAATCGGGAACCACAGGAAATCAGGTATTACTATCTGCTGGCAGAAATATATGATGCCAATGATCGTATTGAGAATGCAGCAGAAGTATATCATACCATCCTCACAAAAGATCCGGATAATCCAAGAGCACTGATTGCTTTAGCTTCTTACGCAAAGAAGAATAATGATATGAATACCTATTGGGCAAATCTTACCAAAGCATTTGCCAATCCGGGTTATAGTATCGATGAAAAAGTAGCATACGTGTATCCGTATCTGCAGATGATGAACCTGGATACCACCAAGCTGGATGAGGGGCTGCATCTTACCTCTCTGATTATTAAGGCACACCCTGAGGATGCCAAAGCATATGCCCTCCGCGGCGATATGTTTTCACAGGCGGATATGCTCGACAGCGCAGAAGCCAGTTATAAAAAAGCCCTGAGCCTGGATGATACCCGCTTTTCTGTCTGGTATCAGCTCATGTGGATCTACTCCCGCAAAGAAGATCCCACTGCTTTGCTCACCCTCAGCAATAACGTAACCACCAAATTCCCGAAAGAATTTATGGGCTATTACTTCAAAGGAGTAGCCAGCTTTCTTTTACAACAATACCCAAATGCCATTAATTCTTTGAATGCCGCATTGGAAATCGGTAACGGGGAGAAGAAATTTCTGGGAGATATTTATTCTCTCCTGGGAGATTCTTACCATGCTACCGCACAACACCGGCAGTCAGACAGCAGCTACGAAAAGGCATTGTTGCTTCGCCCTAAAGATGCGCTGATTATGAACAATTACAGCTACTACCTGTCTTTACGTGGGGAGAACCTGGACCGGGCTGCTGAATTGTCCCGGCAATCGCTGGAGCTGGAGCCCGAAAGCCCCACCTACATGGATACTTATGCCTGGATCCTATTTCGGCAGGAGAAGTTTGGCGAAGCAAAACAATGGATTGAAAAGGCACTGCAATACCCGGATGCACAGAAGAACCCGAATGTATTGGAACATTATGGGGATATCCTGTTTAATCTGAAAGAAGTAACAAAAGCAGTAGAATACTGGCAGATGGCGAAAGACAAAGGTGCTTCCTCTGTTGACCTGGCTCGTAAAATCGCTGAAAAAAGATATATTCAATAAGCTTTTAGCTATAAGTTTATCGCTCAATGAAGAGGAAAACCATCGTCACACTTTTAATAGTAACCATAGGCATAGGTATGGTGGCCTGCCGCCATCCGAAAAAACTGGCCCGTAGTTCCTTTCCGGCCGCTGATACCAATAAGGTAACTGTGGTAAAAGACAGTTCATCTAACGAAGAACTGACCCGGTTTACCAGCGATATGCTGAAAGGAATACATGCCAACTACATCGATTTTGCTACATTTTCCGGCAAAATGAAGCTGGCATTTGAAACAGATAAAAAAAGTCACAACAACCTGAATGCTACCTTCCGTATTAAAAAAGATAGCATCATCTGGATATCTATTTCGGCACCCATTGTGGATGAAGTAATAAGAGCCGTGATTACGCCGGATAGCCTTAAAATGTATAATCGTCTGGATAAACAATTATTTCTCCGGAAGATGTCTGACGCAGAAGAGCTGCTGAATATACCTTTCGATTTCCAGACCCTGCAGGATATGCTGATCGGTAATCCGGTATATCTGACAGACTCTGTATACCAGGTGGCGAAAACACCTTCCATTATTTCTTTCAGCTGTAATCATTCAAAGTTTGTAAGCCTGTTTAATGTGTTTGCAGACGACTACGGATTACAACAAAGCAAAGTAATGGACAGAGATAGCAGCAGCGCCGTAAAACGCTCCTGTGAACTAACCTACGGTGATTATACCAAAGTAGCCGGGCATAAATTTCCGACTACCCGTCGTATATACGTTGAGGAGAAAAATGTAACGAAAGTAGCGCTTGATTTTACGCGCTATGATTTTGACATCCCACTCAGTTTTCCGTTTAATATGCCCTCCAGCTATAAACGAATGTAAAATGACCAATGGATAAATGTCATCTTCATTAAACTAATAAACGTTGTATATTTATTTAATTTGCAGTTACTAAAATCAGTCATGTTGTATTTGAAGAAGATTATCCCGTTAATGTTGATGCTATGGTTAATGCCAGCCATGTTGGTTGCTCAGAATAATGGGCAACAGCAGCAATCGCGGGAGGAACTGGAGCGAAGAAAAAAGGATCTGCAAAGAGAAATAGATGAGGCAAATGAACAACTGAAGGAAACCAAGAAGTCTACCAAAGAAAGCCTTGGCCAACTTCGTGCACTGCGTGATAAAATTACGCTCCGCACCCGGCTGATCAATAATATCAACGAAGAAATAAATTTTATAAACGGAGATATCAACTCGGCCTACCGGGATGTAAAAACCCTGCAGAAAGACCTGGATACCCTGAAAGCACAATACGCCCTCCTGGTAGTATATGCTTACAAAAACCGCTCTTCATACGATATGCTGAACTTTGTGTTTTCTGCGCAAAGTTTTAACGACGCCGTAAAACGATTTCAGTACTTAAAACAATATCGCGAATACCGCCGCAGACAGGCAGATAATATTGTGAGCACACAGGATCAGTTGAATCAGAAGATTCAGAACCTAGAATCACAACGTGTAAAACGTTCCGACGCACTTAAAACAGAGCAGGAGCAAAGAACTACGCTGGAAGTAGATAAGAAAGAGAAAGATGAGGTATTAAGTAAACTGAAGGGACGTGAAAAGGAGCTGGTAGCCGATATCAATCAGCGTAATAAAGATGCGCAGAAAGTACAGGCAGCTATCAGAGCGGTAATCCGTAAAGAAATTGAAGATGCCCGTCGTAAGGCAATAGAAGAAGAAACAGCCCGCCGTAAAGCAGCGGAAGAAAAACGCAGACGTGAGGAAGAAGCCCGTAAAGCCGCTGCCCTCGCTGCCGCAGAAAAAGCGAAGGCTGCTGCCGCCGCTGCTGCTGCAAATAACAACAATAACACCGCTAATAATACACCTGCACCAGTACCGGAAAAACCGGCGCCAGCTCCGGTGAAAGCGCCAGAGCCTACACCAGAACCGGAAAAAACTGTTACCCGTACAGAAAACGTACTGGAAGCAACGCCCGAAGCACTGGCCTTGTCAGAAAGCTTTGAAGCGAACCGTGGTAAACTTCCGTGGCCGGTAGATGCCGGTAATATTATCGAACATTTTGGTATTCACCAGCACGCCGTAATGGAACATATCCAGGTGCCTTCAGATGGTATTGTTATTGCTACCAACAAAGGCGGCGCCGTAAAATCCATCTTCGACGGAGAAGTGAAATCAGTAGTAGTAATGCCTGGCTCAGGATACGTAATTATTATCCGTCATGGACAATACTTCACTACGTATGTACGTTTGCAAACTACCCGAGTGAAGAAAGGAGATAATGTTAAAACCGGGCAGGTAATAGGTACTGCCAGCACCAACGATATTGAAAACACGGGTGAGGTAGAACTGCAGATATGGAAAGGCATTACCAAGCAGAATCCTGAGCAGTGGATCAGGAGAAGATAATTTTTTAAAGCATAAAGCTGAAGGCATAAAGCAAAAAGCTATTGTAGCAGATGATTATGTTATATCAGTCATTATTCGCTACTATAGCTTTTTGCTTTTCGCTTTAAACTTTCAGCTTACTTACTAACCTAACGCATTTTTTTTTGAGAAAGTTGATCCCTCTTTTGATGGCTCTATGGCTATTGCCTGCGCTGTTGTATGCACAGCGGGGTAACAGGCAATCGCGCACGGCACTGGAAAGCCGTAAGCAGGAACTGTTGAAGGAAATAGAAGAAGCAAACAAAACACTTCAGCAAACTAAAAAGTCTACCCGCCAGAACCTCAGTCTGCAGCGGGAATTACAAAATAAGATTGCCTCCCGCAATGCCCAGATCGGCGCTATTAACAAAGAAATCAGCTTAATAGAAGGAGATATCAGCAGTACTAACGATAACGTACAAACGTTGGAGAAAGAAGTAGACTCCCTGCGGGCACGCTACGCGCAATTGGTCGTATACGCGTATAAAACGCGGGACTCCTACGATGTACTCAGTTTCTTTTTTTCCGCCACCAGCTTTAACGATGCCCTGCGCCGCTACCAGTACCTGCAGCAATACCGGGAAAACAGGCGTAAGCAGGCAGAAAGTCTTTTATCTACCAGGGCCTTGCTGGGACAAAAGTTGCTGGTATTACAGGAGCAACGGGCACAAAAAGCGGGCGCATTGCATACTGAGCAGCAACAGCGGGGTAGTCTTATTGCCGATAAAAAAGAAACCGATCAAACCATTGCCCAGCTGAAAGGTCAGGAACAGGAACTATAGCAGCGCATCAATAAAAGTAAGGCGGAAGCCCGTCAGGTAGACCAGGCCATTCAGGATGCTATTCGCCGTGAAATAGCGGCTGCTCAGAAAAAAGCTGCCGCACAGGCTTTGGCAAGGAAAAAGGCCGCCGAGGCCAAACGCCGGGCGCAGCGGGAGCAAGCCGCCGCCCGCAGAAAAGCCGCGCTGGCAGCTGCAAAAAAAGCCAATAAAAAACCGCCTCCTGCTGCTAAACCCGTAGAAGAAGAGAAAGAGGAAGACGATGCTCCAGAGGCAAAAGCCTCCAGTGAAGATGTACTGGTAGCAACCCCGGAAGCATTATCATTATCGCGCGATTTTGAAGCCAACCGTGGCCGTTTACCATGGCCGGTAGAAGCAGGTCGCATTACCGGCCATTTTGGTGCCGGAAAAGTGGGTAAGATTGAAGTAGATCATAACGGCATTATCATCGCCACTGCAAGAGGCGCCGCTGTTAAAGCCATTTTTGATGGGGAAGTAATCATGGTATTTATGGTACCAGGCGCAGGGTATATGGTGACCCTGCGCCATGGAAAATATTTTACCAATTATGTGAGATTACTGGATGTACGCGTTAGCAAAGGTGCTACGGTAAAACGCGGTCAAACATTGGGTGCTGCCGCCTCCGGGCCAGCCTCTAATACCGGTGAGATAGAATTACAGATATACCGGAATATGGTGAAACAGAATCCCGAAAAATGGATACGTTCCCGTTAAAGTAACTGTACCTGTTTCTGTAATACTTCTTCATATAAAGCCTCGTACTGAGGGATGATATTGTCTATATGGAAGCGTTGTGCCTGTTCCCATGCACCTTTTCGTACCTGCGCCAGCAATGTTTCATCTTTCAGCAGCCGGATGGCATGAGCTGCCATTCCTTCCACATCGCCTACATTACTCATGTAGCCAGTCTGGCCGGGAATGTTGATCTCAGGTAAACCACCCGCATTCGAAGATATCACAGGCACTTGTGCGGCCATGGCTTCCAGGGCAGCCAAACCAAAGCTTTCATATTCTGATGGCAAAAGAAACAGATCACTGATAGACATTACATCTTCCAGTTGTTCCTGTTTACCTACAAATCTTACGTCCTCACAAATACCCAATTCACGGCAAAGACATTCAATAGAAGGTCTGTCGGGGCCATCGCCCACCAGCAATAATTTGGCGGGTAATTCCTTGCGTACCAGTGCAAATATTTTTACTACATCAGGCACCCGCTTCACTTTACGGAAGTTGGATACGTGCAGTAATATTTTTTCACCATTAGGGGCTATCGCCTGTCTGAAATGAGGCAGCTCCCGGCGGCTGAAACGCTGGGTATCCACAAAGTTGTAGATCACAGAAATATCCTTTTCTATGGGAAAGGATTTGTAAGTCTCGTCCCGGAGGTTTTCAGATACCGCTGTAATCGCATCTGATTCATTGATGGAAAAGGTAACTACTGGTTCGTAGGTCTTGTCTTTACCCACCAGGGTAATGTCTGTACCATGCAGCGTAGTGATAAAGGGAACCGTTCTGCCATGTTTTTTCACGATCTGTTTAGCCATATATGCCGTAGAGGCATGCGGAATGGCGTAGTGTACATGTAACAGATCCAGTTTTTGATTAATGATCACATCCACCATGGTGCTGCTGAGGGCAGACTCATAAGGGGGAAAATCAAAAAGTGGATATGTGGGAACCTGTACTTCGTGATAATATATATTAGCGTGAAACGCGTTAAGCCTTACCGGCTGTTGATATGTGATGAAGTGGACCATATGGCCTTTGTCTGCCAGAGCTTTACCCAGCTCTGTTGCCAGCACCCCACTACCACCGTAAGTAGGGTAACATACTATTCCTATGCGCATGAGTTAATTTTTTTGCATTCTGCAAAGGTACTAAAAAGCAGAAAGGTTCAGGCAGAAAGCAAAAAGCCGTTGGCCCACCGGCCGGTATGGTTGCCATGAATTAATTTTATTTATATGTATATAAGATGATCCTTCGCCCTTGTCTGCTGTAAGGGCTTTTACTTTGTCCTTTTTGCCTTCGGCTTTTTTAGTAGTTTTAACCATAAATTAACCTGCTACATGAGAAAATATATTGTGCCAATTTTATTAGCCTGTTCACTGCCGGGTTTGGCGGTGGCGCAGGAAAAAGATTCAGCCACCTTGAGAAAAATAGCTGATGAAGTGTTAACCAATAGTACGGCTTACGAGAATTTGCGTCACCTCACCAAGAACGTTGGTGGCCGTTTGGCCGGCTCTCCCCAGATGGGGAAGGCAGAACAGTGGGGCGTAGCGGCGCTGAAAGCAGCGGGTGCTGATACTGTATACCTGCAGGAATGTATGGTGCCGCATTGGGTGAGAGGAGCTGCGGAAGAAGCCCGTATTATTTCCAAACGCCGCGATTTTATACCACCACTGAATATCCTGGCTTTAGGAAACTCTGTGGGCAGCGGTCCGGAAGGGGTTACAGCGGAAGTGCTGGAAGTGTCTTCTTTCGACGACCTGGAAGCGAAAAAAGACCAGGTAAAAGGAAAGATCGTTTTCTATAACGTTCACTTCAATCCCACTTATATAAAAACATTTCATGCTTACGGCGATGCGGTGAAGTACCGTGGTCAGGGTGCCAGCAGGGCGGCCAAATACGGAGCACTGGCTGTTATTGTGCGCTCTATGTCACATGGCGCCAATAATTTCCCGCATACCGGTGCTATGGGTTACGACACTGCATATCCCAAGATCCCGGCAGTAGCCATTGGTTTGGAAGATGCAGATCGCCTGAGCCAGCGGATTAAAGACGATACCGATGCTAAAGTGTTCCTGCGAACCAATTGCGAAATGCTGAAAGATGTGGTGGGGCATAATGTGATCGCGGAACTGAAGGGAAGTAAGTACCCGGATCAATATATCACCGTAGGTGGTCACCTCGATTCCTGGGATGTAGCGGAAGGCGCACATGATGATGGTACCGGTTGTGTTCAGTCCATTGAAGTATTACGTGCTTTCAAAGCCCTGGGTATACATCCGGAACACACACTGAGAGTAGTATTGTTTGCCAACGAAGAAAACGGTACCCGTGGAGGCTCCAAATATGCGGCAGTAGCCAAAGCAAAGAATGAAAAACACGTATTCGCGCTGGAAAGTGACGCTGGTGGCTTTACACCACGTGGTTTTTCCACTACGATGGATGCTGCAAAAAAAGCAAAAATGGTGAGCTGGAAGCCACTGTTTGAGCCTTATGGTATCACTGATTTTGAAGAGCCAGGTGGTGGTGTAGATGTTGGCCAGTTACATGCTGCCATTGGTACCCCGATGGCTGAACTTTATCCTGACTCCCAACGTTATTTCGACATTCATCATGCCGCTAACGATGTATTCGAAGCCGTGAATAAAAGAGAGCTGGAATTGGGTGCTTTTGGTATGGCCGGTTTGATTTATCTTGTAGATCTGAATTTCTGATCATCCATCACTAAAATGTCCTTATGGGTCGCTTTGTCTTTATTGTTGTCAGTATTATTATACTCGTACTGGGAGGTATATTCTTCTATAAATACTATTTTGTTTTCGGACAGGGAGTAAAGGCAGGTGAACTGAATTATTTTGTGAACAAGGGATTTGTCTTTAAGACTTATGAAGGCAAACTGATACAGTCGGGCTACCGGGGTAAAGTGGCCGGAACAATTCAATCAAATGAATTCCAGTTTTCTGTAAGCAATGAAAGGGTGGCCCAGCAACTGATGAACGCCAGTGGTAAAATAGTAGAGCTGCATTATAAAGAGTACCTGGGTGCTATTCCCTGGAGAGGTTATAGTCCATTTATGGTAGACAGTGTGATTTCTATCAAGGATGCCAGCAGGCAGGACGTACCATAAGAAATTACGAATTTCAAATTACGAATTACGGATTTGTGGGCAGATAATAGCAACTAATATCCGCGTTTACTATCTATCCACAAATCCGTAATTCGTAATTTGAAATTCGTAATTCTTTATTCCCCCGCTGCCAACAGCAGAAATATGGCTGGCCTTTTATGAAGGTCAGGCAACTGTTGTTTCCATTCTTTCACCGTTTTCGTTTTAATATATTCTGTAGGAGCAGTGATATCTGCTGCCACACACACCTTCGTATAGTCCTTGCAGTTATCCAGTATATCTTTCATCAACTGGTTGTTGCGGTAAGGGGTTTCTATAAAAAGCTGTGTTTGGTGTTTCTTTTCAGATTCCTGTTCCAGTTCCCGGATCATTTTTGTTCTTTCCGGTGGTTTGATGGGCAGATAGCCTGCAAACTGGAAGCTTTGTCCATTCAACCCGGAGGCCATCAGGGCCAGCAGCATGGAGTTGGGGCCAATCATCGGAATCACCCTGGCATTTACGCTATGTGCCACCTGCACCACCAGGTTACCTGGATCTGCAATGGCAGGACATCCGGCTTCGCTCAGGATCCCGATATCTTTGCCTTCGAGTAATAATTTTTTGGCGAGGGCCAGGTCTGGTGGCTGATTTTCATTCATAATCAGCAACTGTAAGGCATCTATATTTATATTTCTATCCAGCGCTTTTAAATAGCGGCGGGCAGTACGTTCATTTTCTACATAAAAAACAGATAACTGCTGCACGATAGCGGTTACATATGCAGGAATGCTAAACAAGGCATCGGCGCTCAGCACAGTAGGAACAAGGTACACTTTGCCAGGGGTATTCATTATTTCAGTCTTTTAGTTTGTAAGTCAATAGTAGCAGCAATGACTGCATAAGAAGGCGCCAGCATCCAGCCCAATATGGGAATGAGCATGAACAGGTAAAATACCATGCCGTTGCCCAAAGCCATACCCCGGTGATGCCGTATAAATTCGATGCTCTGCGACATATTTAGTTTATGCCGCTCACAACTGTAATCCATCATGGAAAATCCATAGAAGTAAGATTCAATAAAGAACCCTACCATCGGCGTCAGCCAGCCAATAACAGGTATGAAAGATACCAGCAGCAATACCAGGAGGGCAGCCGTCTGATAAACAATATTGCGGCAGGACATTTTGATCCCTCTGAGAATATCCTGTCCCAGCTGCGACCAGCTGAAAGGGAAATCTTTATGATCAAGAATAGCCTCTGTCTTCTCCGATAAATAAGAAAAAACAGGAGATGCCACAATCAGAAACAAATATTTAAAGTAGGAGAAATACCAGAATACGAACACAATCCTGATGGAGAAGGCTACCAGTATAAAAAGAAAACTTATCCAGCTGCTTTCCAGGTCCTGTACCCATTCGGTGATATGCATCAACTTAGTCAGGTATTCCACGAAGTCACCAGAATATCCCCACACAAAATAAAAGCCGGTAAAAAATAACAGGCAATAGATAATACCTGGTATTAGTATCCATTTCCATAACTTATGCTGCAGTATAAATTGGTGGGCTTTTCCGTAAGACTGAACAGCCGACAGTACTTCTCTGAATGAAAACAACGCCTGAATATTTTTAGTGTAACTGAATGTGTGTTTGTTCCCTGTTTTATATGAAAGAGCAACGAAACTAAGGCAAAAATAACTATGATTACTATATTATACAGCGGAAAGCAAAAAGCAGAAAGCAAAAAGCTATTAAAGCGAATGATGTAAGCGAAGAAATCATATCCGCTAAGCTCATTCGCTTTAATAGCTTTTTGCTTTCTGCTTTCTGCCTTTGGCTCCCCTAGAACCGTGGACAGAGTGTCTTGTACTTATTATTTTCGTTTCGGGTATGAATATAGATCAGTGAAATTTCCATACCTCCGCGGTAATGAGAGGCCGGGTTGAGGGTAGATACGTTGGTATCGTAGGTAAGTCCCACCTGGAAACCTTTAATTTCCATCCCGATGTAAGGGATGATCGCATCTTTCAGGCGATACCAGCTACCTACGTAAAAAGTAGTTGGGTTGTCGTCCATATCGCTGAGCGCAAATCCATAAGCGCCGCCGAACGTGAGTTCTGAGGCTGTACTTTGCTTCATGTACAGAATACTTCCGTGAAACCGGTTTGTTCCGTTAACAGGAACAGATCCGCCGCCATGTACCGTCCAGCGATAGCTGAGGCGGTTCTGGGTAAGGTTCATAAAAGATTCTGTGGGTTGGGTAATATGATAATACGAGGCGCCCAGGTAAATATTGGAGGATTCTCCGATCAAACCGTTGTACAAAATACCGACGTTAGGATCAAAATAGGATATTTTAGGATTCACCAGTGTTTCATTGCTGGGAATCAAAGGATTATATCCATTATTGTCTATCTGATTTTCGAATTGCAGTTTGCTGTTATCTAATCTTTTCTGCACCAAAGTTCCTTGTAAGCCAATGGCCAGGGTATGATTTCCTTCCGGATCAAGCCCCTTGTGGTAGGCCGTACTGAAAGAAACGTAGCTGGAAGTCAACGCGCCACCACCACTTCTGTCATACATCGCCATAAAACCCACTCCCCATATATCATTATAAGAAATTACATTTTTTAAGATGCCAAAGTCAATCGCTGCGGTACCAGTTACAAACGGTGTGGCGATGCTACGCCATTGGGAACGGTAGTTGCCTGATAAACGATAATCTCCTGAAAATAAACCTGTATAAGCCGGATTAAGTGTAAGCGGTGATGCAAAAAACTGCGAAAAGTGCGGGTCTTGCGCCCGCAATGGATTCAAATAAAGCAATATGGCCAGGAATAGTAAAGCTCTTTTCATATTAGTAAAGCTTAAAGCATAGGGTATTATGCAATACGGGTGAAGGTACATTAATTAAATCATATCGCAAATTAAATCCATGTATAAAAAAAATGATTAAATAAAAAATACGAACAGCAGCATGATCTTTTAAAGATACAAAACTGCTATTCGTAAAACGAGATATTCCTGTTATTGTTGTAATTTATTTCCAAAAGCCAGATCCCCGGCATCTCCCAACCCCGGTACAATATACCCTTTGGCGGTTAGTTCATCATCAATATCTCCGGCCCAGATGGTAAGATTAGCTTTCGTGTTGCGCAGTACATATTCAATGCCCACAGTGCAGGCAATTGCTACTACCAGGTGAATATGACTGGGTTTCCCAATTTCTTCCAGGTGCTCAATGGTTTTCACAAGAGACGCGCCGGTGGCTAGCATGGGATCGGAAAGAATCAGTACTTCGCCATCTATGGAAGGGGTGCTAACATATTCCAGGCTGATATCAAAAGAGCCATCATGGTTATGTTTGCGATAGGCAGATACAAAGGCATGATCTGCTTTATCAAAGTAATGCAACAAGCCCTGATGCAGTGCCAGTCCGGCTCTCAGAATAGTGGCCAGCACCGGTTGCGCTTTCAATACCCGGCAAGTGGCAATACCCATAGGGGTGGTCACCTCTTTGTCTACGTAGTCGAGCGTTTTACTGATCTCATATGCTGCCACTTCACCTAATCGTTCCAGATTACGCCGGAAGCGCATACGGTCCTGCTGAACCTCCACATTTCTGATCTCGCTTAACCATTCTCCTACCAATGAATTTGTTTCACTTAAATTGATAATCATGAGCTATCCCTTTGAGGCCCCAAATTACCGAAAAATAGTGTAACTACTCTTTGTCCAGCAGTCTTGCCTTTTTCACCAGCTGAATAAATTCAGCCCGATACCCTTCGTTATCTTCACCACGCGCATTTCCAGCCCAGGATAATACCTGTTCGTAAGTAGCGGTTCCCTTAAATGCAGAGTGGCGCAGTAACTGGCCAAAAGCGGCAACAGCAGTGGCCATGCGGAAATCTTCCGGTGCGGCGGTTATCGTCTGGTTATTGTAGGGCAACACCTTTTCCATCAACTGACTTTCATCGGCGGAAGGTTGTTTGTAGCGCAGCTTCACCCTTAGCACCTCGGTTTGATTATTCAGTATTTTGCCTTGCTGGTATTTCAGCGGATCTACCCAATTAACAGTTTCGCCTTTTTTGCCGGATGGGATAATCTCGTAGAGTGCCGTCACCGTATGGCCTACGCCCATATCGCCGGCGTCTTTCTTATCGTTGTTGAAATCTTCGTTCTGCAACATCCTGTTTTCATAACCTACTAACCGGTATGCCTGTACGAACTGTGGATTGAATTCCACCTGCAGCTTCACATCTTTGGCTACGGTAAAGAGGGTGCCTCCAAATTCAGTGACAAAGGTCCTGCGGGCTTCTTCAAAATTATCAATATAAGCGTAGTTACCATTGCCCTTGTCTGCCAGCAATTCCAGTGTATTATCTTTTAAGTTACCCATTCCAAATCCCAGCACAGAAAGAGAAATACCTTTTTGTCTTTCGCTTTCTATCAGCCGGGTCAGTTCTGATTCACTGGAAACACCTACGTTGAAATCGCCGTCTGTGGCCAATATAACACGGGTATTGCTATTTTTGGAATGGAGTTCTTCTGCAATATGGTAAGCCATTTTTATGCCTTCGCCACCCGCCGTAGCGCCACCCGCTTGTAACCGTTCTAATGCACTCAGTATCTTTTTCTTGTAATCGCCACTGGTGGCAGGTAATACTACCCCCGCCGCGCCGGCATATACTACAATGGCTACTTTATCCTGTGGGCGCAGTTGTTCTGCCAATACTTTAAATGCCCGTTTCACCAGCGGCAGTTTATTTTCCTCGTCCATGGAGCCGGAAACATCCAGCAGGAATACGAGATTGGTCGCCGGAAGATCTTTCGTATCTACCTGTTTGCTTTTTAAAGCGATGCGGATCAGCTGGTGGCCGGTGTTCCAGGGGCAGATGGCCATGTCGGTATAAATGGCCACCGGATCTTTACCTGTGGGGGCCTGGTAGCGATAGTCAAAGTAATTGATCATTTCTTCCACTCTTACCGCATCCGGTGGCGGCAGCTCGCCGTTATTCAAAAAACGGCGCATATTGCTGTAGGCGGCTCTGTCCACATCAATACTGAAAGTGCTTAAAGGCTGCTCGGTAGCGGCGTGAAAGGTGTTTTCGTTGATGGGACTGTAATCTTCTGTATTAGCTGCAGGGGCGGGGTAATAAGTATTGGCAGAGATATTATCCGTCGTTATGTAGCCATTGGTTATTACACCGGCAACACGGCCGGCCAATGCCTGTTGCGTACTCTTACCTTGTACTGCAGGAACGGTATATTCGACAACCGGTGCAGCGGCGCGGTTACCATATAGGGCTACCTGTGAGTCATCCATAATATACCGGTTCTTCTGACCGGCTTTTATCAGCTGCTGCAGTCTGTTCAGCTTTACCTGCAGCGTAGTCTGGGTAGCGCTGATCTTTATATTCGCCTGTTTGTAATTCGTTGCTGTTATTTCAATGGTCAGCGCGCCTGCCGGCACTTTCAGGCTGAAAGCCCCTTTGGCGTCTGTGGCCGTTAAAAAATCCGTGCCTTTTACGCGTACCACTGCATTGGCAATGGGAGCGGCCGCAGCGCTATCGGTGACAGAACCGGTAATGGTTCGTTGTTGCTGTGCACCTGCGGTAAATGCCATCAGGCAACTGAATAATAGTAAAGCAAGATATTTTTTCATGGCGATATCATTTTCTGCCAATAGGATGGTCCGGAGATCCCCGTTTCCATAAATCGTAAAAAAAATATTTTAAAACTACCTTTGCTGAAATTTTTGTCGATGGTATATAACGTGATTGGCACCATGTCTGGTAGCTCATTAGACGGACTGGATATAGTTTTTGCAGAACTGACGGAGATTCGCGGACAGTGGACCTATGCGATCAAAGCGTCGGAGAGCCTGCCGTATGAGCCGGAATGGGTAGAAAAACTGGCACAGGCCACCACGCTGCCAGCCCGGGATTACCTGCTGCTGCATACCGCTTACGGCCACTACACAGGACATCGTATTCTCTCTTTTATAGAAAAGAATCAACTAGATCATAAAATACACTTCATTGCGTCCCATGGTCATACCACCTTCCATATGCCGGCAGATAAAATGACAGCGCAACTGGGCGATGGTGCTGCGATTACAGCGGTGACCAGTTTACCCGTGATCTCAGATCTGCGTGCGGTAGATGTGGCGCTGGGTGGTCAGGGAGCACCTATTGTACCTATCGGCGAAAAATATCTGTTCCCCGGATACCAGTACTGGCTGAACCTGGGTGGTATTGCCAATATCTCGGCGCAGTTGCCGGAGCAATTTGTCGCCTTCGATATTTGTCCGGCCAACAGGGTGCTGAATGCCCTGGCAGCGGCGCTGAACAAGTCTTATGACGATGGTGGCGCTTTGGCTGCGGGCGGCGTGGCCGACAATGGTTTACTGGAGCAGTTGAATCAACTTTCTTATTACACCGCGCCATGGCCTAAATCGCTGGCCAATGACTTTGGTATCAATACCGTGTTGCCTATGATAGCGCCGATGCGGATATCGGTGCAAGGCAAACTGCGTACTTATGTGGAACATATTGCCACACAGGTAACAAATGCCGTAAAGGCGCTGAAGGCACAAATGCCGGAAGGATCGGGAAAAATGCTGATCACCGGTGGAGGTGCTTTTAATACTTTTCTCGTTAATACTATTCAGCAACAACTGGAACCACTGGGCATTACGGTAGAAGTGCCGGATGAACAGACGGTGAGCTGTAAGGAAGCGTTGATCATGGCCCTGATAGGCACTTTGCGCTGGAGACAGGAAGATAATATATTAAGTGGGGTAACAGGGGCTTCGAGAGATTCCATTAACGGCGCACTCTGGACCAGTAGATAGCGTGTTAGCTTTTAGCCATTAGCTTTTAGCTTTTAGCAAAAATGCAGCGGAGACATCAGCAAAAGTTAAATAACAGTAACTTCGCTTTTATCTCCGCTGCATTTTTGCTAAAAGCTAATGGCTAAAAGCTAACAGCTAAATTGAAATTTATCTCCATCAAACAATCCCAGATCGCTCAGCTTTAAATGTGGTATTACCAGCAATGCCATAAACGACAGCGTCATAAAAGGAGAGGCCAGCGTAGACCCCAATGCCTTGGCTGCTTTATCCAGTGCGCTATATTGAGCGGCCACCGTATATCCGTCGAGGTTACTCATCAATCCTGCTACCGGCAATGCTAATACCTGTGTGGCATTACTACTGACCACACTGATGCCGCCTTGTTCTGCGATTACGGCGTTGATAGCGGCCGCAAGACTTTCATCATCTGCACCTACTGCAATAATATTATGACTATCGTGCGCCACAGAAGAGGCAATGGCCCCGTGTTGCAGGCCAAATCCCTTAATAAATGCTACTGCAGGTGGGGCCGCGCGATATCGGTT
>NZ_DATCVJ010001056.1:0-1504 GCF_036566945.1 Chitinophaga sp.
GGTTTTATAGAGTTATGGGGGATGGAAACAGTTATTGCTAATAAATTATCAAAGAAGTTATCAAAAGAGGAAAGGAAAATAAAGTGAAAAAAGAATGTAAGGATTGTGGAGCTGAACTGACCATACCGGAGGACGCGATGGTTGGAGAAATCATTACATGTCCAGACTGCGGCACCGACTTTGAGATTGTATCAAAGACTCAGAATAGTGTAGAGATGAAACAAGCCGAATCAGTCGGGGAAGACTGGGGACAATAGTTGAATACAATATGCATAATATATGACAAACTAAGATTTGAAGAAAAAAAAATATACAGCAAGGTTAAAGAAAAAGGATTAGACGCAACATTAGTAGACGGGAAATTATTAACATTTGATACCGAATCAAGTAAACAGAATCTTTCGTTTGGCGATATTATATTACAGCGAGTTATAAGCCATAACAGGGGCTTACATTTAACTTACTGTCTGGAACAAATAGGCTTCTCTGTTGTAAATACATTCAATGTCGGCGAAATTTGCGGGAACAAGCTAATCACCTCTATGGTTTTGAAAAAGAATAATGTGCCAACTCCCAAAACTACTTTTGCCTTTAGTACGGAATCAGCAAGAGAGTGTATGAAAAATCTTGGATATCCGCTGGTAGTTAAACCAATTATGGGTTCATGGGGACGTGGTGTTTACCAAATAAAAGATCAATCAATGGCGGAAATGTTGTTGGATTCAAGACAAGATAACGATAATTCATTTTCTAGAATCTACTATTTCCAGGAATTAGTTGATCGTCCTTCGCGTGATATTAGATGCATTGTGATAGGAGATCAAATAGTAGCCTCAGTGTATAGATACTCTTCAGAAAATGAATGGAGAACAAATGTAGCTGTTGGTGGCAGAACAGAAGAGGCCCCAATGACAGCAGAATTACAAGAAATTGTCCTAAAAGCTTCAAGCGCTGTAGGAGGCGGAATCTTGGGAGTAGATCTCATGGAAGATAAACAAAGAGGCTATTTGGTGCATGAGCTGAACAATACTGTAGAATTTAGAGGAGCATCGACCGTATGTAAGTCTGACATAGCCGGAGCAATTACAGACTATTTGGTAAAATTATCCACAAAGTAAAATTGTGTTATATTAAAAATACTCTAGAACTGCCAGCCGCACAGCCAGTTGCTACGGGTTGGATAACAAAATTCATAAGATGTCGTAGTAGTAATTTCGGTAAAGGAAGAAATTGAAATGAAAGTAGGAGTAATCGGTGCTTCGGGATATGTTGGTGGTGAACTCTTACGGCTGCTAGTAGTTCATCCGGATGTTGAATTAAGTGTTTTAACCTCTAGGCAGAACGCAGGAGAGTACGTCCACAGAATACATCCCAGTCTGAAAGGTTTCATAAATCTAAAATTCTCGTCGATGGAATTGGACAAATTAACAAAACAATGTGATTTGATATTTGTATCTGTTCCTCATGGTAACGCATTAAACATAGTCAAGGAATTATACAGTAC
>NZ_DATCVJ010001057.1:0-5822 GCF_036566945.1 Chitinophaga sp.
GATACCGGCTATTTTTCTTGACTTCAAAAAAGGCTTCTCCTTCATCCAGGAATACTTCGCGGGTGCTTTTATCGAAGGGCATATTATAATACAAACTGCCGGAGCGGTTGAGCATCACCACGGAACTATCCGGCAATACCACCTTACGGATAGCATTGGCAGCTATCACCCTCACGCGATATTGCGGTGCAGCTAAAGTTTCGTTGGCCACTACCTGCGCTGGTTTCACAGTTGTAGTCCGCCAGTAATAAAATAAAGACAGCACGCCGATACAAAATATAACGGCTACGGCTATACGCCGAATCCATGGTAGCAGGCGCCTCACCACCGGTACCGTTGTGTGTTCTTCCGATATTTGCAAATCAGCGTCCTCCTCCGGTGTCAGCACTCCGCCCCCGCCGGTCTCCAATAAATAACCATTGTGCTCCCGCAGGTGCTGCAACATATCTGCACGGATAGCCTTCAATTCTGCCTCTGTAAGGTCCACGGGATTGTCTTCCGTAGCGGCCATCCATGCTTCGATCATGGCCTGATCAACGGCGCTGGCTTCTCCTTTCAGATAGCGTTCAACAATATTTTTGAATTCGGATGTACTCATGCTATAGTGAAGCAACAAAATCAAGCACGTAGTACCATTTTTAAATGTTAACTAAATGTTAAGGAAATAAATAATCCCTGGGAACAGCAGCGGGATCACGGTGGCCTCTTTTAAATGCATACGTAGGCGTAGCAAGGCTTTGGATAATTGGTTTTTCACGGTTTGCTCAGATAAACAGAGTTGCTGCGCTATTTCTGTAATAGATTTATGCTGCTGCCGGCTCAACAAATAAATTTCCCTCATTTTAGGCGGCAAGTGGTTCACGGCAATGGACAAAGCATGCTGTAGCTCCTTTTCACTTAATAAGTCCATGCTGGTGGCTCCTTCTACAGGCAAAGGCAGTAAATCCATTTCCTCACTTCCGGAAGTCTTCCTGGCCTGCGCTATTTTTTTCAATAACTCATATCGTACGGCTGTAAAAAGATAGGTGCGCAACGAGGCTGTTAGTTGCAGGGTACTTCTTCGTTTCCACAGGTTAATAAAAACATCCTGCACCGCGTCCTTAGACTCCTCTTTACTCTTGAGCCGCTTATAGGCAAAAAGAAAAAGCGGTTGCCAATACCTGTGATACAATACTTCATAAGCAGCACCATCATCGGCTGCCACAAGTAGTAAGAGTTCGGTTTCAGCTAAGTTTTCGTATTTCATTCCAACAATAAAAATATGGATGGGTGCAAATTAAACAACCATATTAAGATAGTGTTTTATTTAATTGTTAAGGGAAAAATGTTCCAAGAGCAGAAAGCAGAAAGGATAAAGCAAAAAGCTATTGAGGCGAATGAACAAAGTGGGAAATAATACCCGCTCTCTTCATTCGCCTCAATAGCTTTTTGCTTTATGCTTTATGCCTTCTGCTGTTAAAACAATTCTCCTTGTCCTCCTGCTGGTCCTTCTTCATTAGGATCCGGATCTTCATCTTCAGACAACAATTCCGCACTAATCAGGTCATCACCTGCAATCCTTGTTCCTACCGCTTTCCAGCCGGTTACTTCCACAAATTCAGAGAGATCTATTTCTTCTTCTTCCGGACTCCGTTTCTTGCCGGTTTTCAGCAATACAATGGGCTGGGTATGTGTAGTCACCATTTCCAGGTAGTTGGACGTGCCTTCTTTAATGAAGAGGAATTTATTATTCAATGTCTGCGTTTCAATTCTGAAACGTTTCACATTAAACTGTTTTTTATCTGCATCAAAATAAATAGCGGTCACCGTTTTTTCCGGGTTAAACTTCTCGATGTATACCACATCGCCGGATTCGTAACGGTTGGTCAGATCGTAGTTAGTGAGTTCATAGGTACCATTTTTAAAGGCAACAAAAATCTTGTCTTCCCCTTCAAATGCACCGATATACACGCCACGTTCTTCTGTATTTAAACGACCGGTTTCTGTATCGTACCAGATCTTTTGTCCTGCCAGTGTGGATACGCCTTTCTCCTTGAATTTCACACCACGGATCGGATACTTGGTTACCACGTTCCCCATGGAGCTGCGTCCTTTGATCGCAATGGTTTCGAAGAACAGGTCAAACTCCTTGTTGCGTGCGCTACAGTTAGGACTTAGTTTAATCGTCACCACTTCTGCTTCTCCGTTAGGATTGGAGGAGAAATACTGCACTTTGGAATTTTTCTCTCCTTTATGTGCGAGTTCGTATTCTTTATCGCGGGTAACACCCGTTACGTTGAAACGCTTGGCATAACTCACACCGGTTTTACCTTCCACGTAGATCATGTTATAGGTAGTACGTTCATCATTTTTACGGAATATATCCACGTGAATGATATCCTTACCTACAAAGGTTTTATCGGCGACTTTCGTTACCAGCATTTTACCATCCCGGCGGAATACGATGATGCTATCCAGGTCAGAACAATCTGCTACAAATTCATCTTTCTTCAGGGAGGTACCAATGAAACCATCTGCACGGTTTACATATATCTTGGTATTGGCAATCGCTACCTGTGCTACCTGGATGGTATCAAAGGTTTTGATAACTGTTTTACGTTCACGGCCTTTACCATATTTTTTCAGCAGGTTATCATAGTAGGCAACGGTGTAATCTACCAGGTTAGCCAGGTGATTTTTTACTTCCTTGATTTCTGCTTCAATATTTTTGATCTGTTCATTCAGTTCATTGATATCGAGGCGGTAAATTCTACGTACAGGCTTCTCCGTTAATTTCACAATATCTTCGCGGGTAATTTCACGTTTCAATTGTTTTTTGTACGGATTAAATCCTTTATCAATAGCTACCAATACGGCTTCCCAGTCCTTATGTTTTTGCTCCAGCTCTTTGTAAATACCTTTTTCAAAGAAGATCTTTTCCAGGGAGGTGTAATGCCATTTTTCCTGTAATTCTGCCAGCTTGATGTCCAGTTCCTGTTTCAGCAGGTCTTTGGTATACTCTGCGGAAGATTTCAGCAAATCGGAAGCGGTAAGGAATTGCGGCTTATCATTTACGATCACACAGGCATTCGGAGAAATGGATATTTCGCAATCTGTAAATGCGTACAATGCATCGATGGTAATATCCGGTGAAATACCGGGCGCCAGCTGCACTTCAATTTCCACTTCAGCGGCGGTATTATCCACCACTTTTTTCACTTTGATTTTGCCGCTGTCATTCGCTTTCACAATAGACTCCATCAGCTGGGTGGTGGTGATACCATGAGGTACATCCTTTATCAGCAGGGTCTTTTTATCCTTCTCTTCGATATGTGCACGTACACGTACTTTACCACCGCGTTTGCCGTCGTTGTAGTTAGCTACATCCACCATACCACCGGTTGTGAAATCGGGGAACAGTTCAAACTTTTTGCCCCGCAGGTACTTCACAGAAGCATCTATCAGTTCTATAAAGTTGTGTGGTAATATTTTGGTAGATAAACCTACGGCGATACCTTCTGCTCCCTGTGCCAATAACAGGGGGAATTTCATCGGCAATGCGAGGGGTTCATTTTTACGGCCGTCATAGCTGAGCTGCCAGGAAGTCGTTTTAGGATTAAAAGCTACGTCCAGTGCAAACTTCGACAGGCGCGCCTCAATATACCTGGCGGCTGCAGCATCATCACCTGTTCTTACATCTCCCCAGTTACCCTGTGTTTCAATAAGCAGATCCTTTTGGCCGAGGTTTACAATGGCATCACTAATGGAAGCATCCCCGTGCGGGTGATACTGCATCGTTTGCCCGATGACGTTTGCCACTTTATTAAAACGGCCATCATCCATTTCTTTCATGGCGTGCAGGATACGACGCTGTACGGGCTTCAACCCATCTTCCATGCTGGGCACTGCCCGCTCCAGGATTACATAGGAAGCGTAATCCAGGAACCAGCTCTCATACATGCCTCCAACGTGGATGACATTGTGCAGAGATTCGTCTGATGTTTTATTTTCCATGTCCATGTATAATACACTTACGGTTTTACGTTAATCATTTTTTCAAAATCCTCCCTCCATATACGTACACTGTCCTTTTGTACATCTTCCAGGGAGTTGAGTTCAATAAAGCAACAATCAGTAACAGCAATCAGTTCATGCCATACATTCACCGGCACTTCTACCCTGGCCGGTGCAGTTACTTCCGTTATCACTATTTCCTTTCCTCCCAGCGGACACCAGTGAATGGCGGCCTTGCCGGTAAAAAGATACAGTACTTCCGGATTCTTGTTGTCACTTTTTCCTTCGTGATAATGCTGCCCGCTACTGCTGCCCGCATTGCGGTAGCATACCAGGAAATCTCCCGTGCGGTTGCAATTCCAGAAATAACCGCTGCCGCGGTCATCAGCTCCCAACAGGTCAAGGGATGTTACCTTTATCATAGGGTCGTTGGATTTTCAGTGTTGTCCATAGTGGCGGCATTATCTGTACTTTCACCTGGCAACTTCACCTCAAAATCACGGATTGTTTTCAGTTCTCCCCTGCTTTCCAGTTTACCTTCGCGGATCAGCTCTTTCAGCCGCCAGCCCAGGAACTGGTCCATCACAGGGTATTTCAGTTTACCCGTTACCTGTTGTACAATCCGCCATGCTTTCACAAACTCTTTTCCACTCTGCGTTTGCAGCTCTTTATCGTAAAACAGGGTAGGCTCCCCTTTTATTTTCTTACCACCTTCCAGTAAACGGATACCGGCGTTTTCATTCATCAGCCGATGCCATTCATCTCCATCCAGCTCATATTCCGCCAATGAAATGGGGCGAGCCAGTTTCTTCGCTTTCAGGAATTCCTTCGGCAGGATCTGGTGCAGATGAGTAGGATAAAATACGGCTCCTTTCTCATTCAGGAAAGGCAGGTTGTTGAGGTAGATGATATGTATGCGTCCTGCAAAATCATACAACTGACTCACCAGCCAGTAATAGCCGCATACATCCCGGGCATTTTGTCCGGCCCAGATCCATACTTCCTGTTCAGGATTTTCCTTCAGTTGTGCTTTCAGGGTGTTGAAACGGTCTGCATCTTCCGGATCTTCTTCCACAGCTGGCGCCACTACCGGTGCCGGCTCTTCTTCCGCAGGTGCCGGCAACGGTGATATACCCGCCAGCTGCTGCCAGAACTGTTTACGTCCGGCTCTGCCTTCTTTTGTGTCCAGTATGAACAAGGGTCCAACCGACAGATCATCTTCAAAACAAAGAATATCTCCGCTCATTTTCTCATCCATCGCCACCGCTTCTCCCAGCACAGGAACTGAAGACTGACCAAAAACAATGTGTATTAAGCCCATAGATTGAATTACGAATTACGAATTACAAATTACGAATTACGGTCATACTCAAAGATCTTCGCGGATGTCCGTAATTCGTAATTCGTAATTCGTAATTCTCTTTATATCGTTTCTTCAACTAAATCCTTTTCGTACCGCAGGTTATTGATGATAAACTCCTGGCGGGTCTGGGTATTTTTACCCATATAGTATTCCAGTAACTTCTGGACATGAATATCTTTCGATAAAATAATCGGTTCAATACGGATATCTTCTCCGATGAAACGGCCAAATTCGTCAGGAGAAATTTCTCCCAATCCTTTAAAGCGGGTGATCTCCGGTTTGTTACCCAGTTTCTTCACCGCTTTCTGCTTTTCGTCTTCCGTGTAGCAATAGATCGTCTGTTGCTTGTTACGGACCCGGAACAACGGCGTTTCCAGGATATACACGTGTCCGTTTTTCACCAGATCAGGGAAAAATTGCAGGAAAAAGGTGAGCAGCAATAAACGGATATGCATACCATCTACGT
>NZ_DATCVJ010001058.1:0-8511 GCF_036566945.1 Chitinophaga sp.
AAAAGCTAAAAGCTAAAAGCTTGCCCAATATACCTTACGGTCCTTGCCAGCTGCGATACATAACTCATTTCATTATCATACCAGCTCACCACTCTTACAATCTGTTGTTCTCCGGCCGATAATACTTTTGTTTGTGTAGCATCAAAGAGAGAACCATAGCTGCTCCCGATCACATCGCTGCTCACTATTTCATCGGTATTATATCCAAAGCTCTCGTTGGCGGCGGCTTTCATGGCGGCATTCACTTCATCCACGGTTACTTTTTTATGGAGGGTCACCGTTAATTCGGTGAGCGATCCGGCAATGACCGGCACCCGTTGTGAAGTGCCATCCAGCTTACCTTTGAGGTTGGGCAATACCAAACCGATTGCTTTGGCGGCGCCGGTGCTGGTAGGAATAATACTCTGCGCGGCTGCTCTGGCACGTCTCAGATCTCCTTTCGCATGGGGTGCATCCTGAATATTCTGATCATTCGTATAGGCGTGTATGGTAGTCATCAGTCCATTTACAATACCAAAGGTATCGTCGAGTACCTGTGCCATTGGCGCCAGGCAGTTGGTGGTACAGGAAGCGCAACTGATAATGGTTTCTGTGCCATCGAGTATATCGTGATTCACGTTGTACACGATGGTTTTCATATCACCGGTAGCAGGTGCAGAGATGACTACTTTTTTAGCGCCGGCTTCGATATGAGCGGCCGCCGTATTTTTATCTGTAAAGAAACCGGTGCTTTCCAATACGATATCCACCGCATGTTGTCCCCATGGAATTTCAGCTGGGTTTCTTTTGGCATATATCTTTATTTCCTTTCCATTTACCACGATGGCATCTGCTGTGGCAGTAACGATAGCATCAAACCTGCCCTGGGCAGTATCATATTTCAGCAGGTGTGCTAATACAGCAGGACTGGTCAAATCGTTGATCGCCACTATTTCCACGCCTTCCTGATCATACATTTCACGAAAAAACAATCTTCCAATTCTTCCAAAGCCATTAATAGCAATTTTAGTGTCAGACATAGATTAATATTTTAAGTGGTTATAATTTTTTTAAGAAATTGTGTATCAGCGCAGCTACTTCTTCATGATATTCTTCCAGCACAAAATGGCTGCCATCGAGTAAATGCACTTCCGCATTTTTAACGTCTCTTTTATATGCTTCCGCCCCAGGCCAGGTAAATATTTTATCGTTTTTACCCCATACTACCAGCACCGGCGGCTGCTGCGTGCGCAGGTACGCCTGCCATTCCGGATATTTTGGGAAATTGGTGCCGTAGTTTTGAAACAATGCAATCTGTATTTCTTTCACACCGGGTCTGTTCATATAAGCGTAGGCCAGCTGATAGCTGTCGGGGCTTACGCTTTCCGGATTAGCGGAACCAAACAGGTGTTCTTCTTTAATCTTTTCCAGCGTTAATTTATCTGCGATAGCGGCCAGCAAGGCTTTTTCATCGTGCTGTAATGCACCTATAATCTGCACTTCCGGGCCTAATCCCTCATTATAAACATTGGCATTTTGTATTATCAGCGCCTCCACGAGTTCCGGTCTTTTAGTGATGATCCGGAAACCAATAGGGCCGCCATAATCCTGCAAATACCAGGTGAATTTCGTTAATCCAAGGGTGTCAATAAACTGCTCCATCACCACCGCCAGATGATCGAAAGTATAGTCGAATGCTGTTAATGCAGGAATACTGCTCTGCCCAAATCCGGGATAGTCCGGTGCAATTACATGATATCTGTTGGCCAGGTCATTAATAAGATCCCGGTACATGTGAGAGGTAGAAGGGAAACCGTGTAAAAGCAATATTACCGGTGCATCTGCGGGTCCTGCTTCGCGGTAAAATATATCGAGATCATTAACCCTGACTGTTTTGTATGCAACGCTGGTAGTAATGAGTGTTTTCATGTGTTATTTATTTTGTACTAATTAGTACAATAGTGAGTAAAAAAAATAAAGAACGAAGAATGATGTGTATTTACTGGGAGTAGTTTGGTTTGTGTTTCATGTGGAGTAGTTTGATGGTATAAAGATATATATTTTACTGATTGGTACAAAATATATTTTAAAAAAATTTAAAAAGGGGAAATTACCTGGGAGATAATCTCTGAGGTGATCCTTCTAAAGATTCCCCATAGATCCTCATTTCCCCGTACTACAGGGGGCTTAAAGTTTATCATTAACTCTGGTAGGCTGCCCCGATAGATCAAGCGTGCAAAACCTAACTCCCCACCAGCCGCGCATTCTTCCGGTATTCCAACGGGCTCACCCCACTATGTTTCCTGAACTGTCGCCCCAAATGGCTTTCATCCGTGAAACCCAGCTCCCCGGCAATCTGACTAATCGTAAGCGTACTGAAAGCCAGGCGTTGCTGCACCATATTGATCTTATACTGCGTAATATAATGCTGCAAACTTTCCCCGGTCAGCTTCCTGAAATATTCCCCTACATAATTGGCAGAGAGATTAAAGTGAGCCGCCAGATAATCCACCCTTAGTTTTTCGGCATCACTGATATGTTGCCGCACATGCAGCAGCATCCGGTTAATCAGTGGCTCTGTATCCGGCCCGGTAGTGGCGGCGGTATGATCCGCTGCATTACGCGCCAGGATGTTGAGCAGCAGCGTTATTAAATGCTGCAGGTTTTCTTCATGATACGCTTGTTTCTGCTCATATTCCTGCACCACATTATTAATCAGTGAAGTAATCAATTTACAATCACCGGCATCTTTCACCAACAGTTGTTGGAAACGGTTGTGATGAGAGAAGATATGTTCTAATTGTTTGAGCCACTGCACAATCCTTGCCCGATCCGTCTCACTTTTATATTGCCCCAGGAAAACCTCGGAGAAACGTATGGAACAGAAACGGGTGGGAGTAAGGGCTTTAAATCCGCGGCAATCCACCGGTGTAAAAAGAAAGATGCTTCCTTTCTCATACGGAAAATCATTGAGGTTGGTTCTACGCACCCCACTGCCCTCCAGGATCTGTACAATCTCGAAGAAATGATAAACCAGCGGACGCCGGTCCCAGTGCTCCATATCTGATACACATACTTCGAGCGGACGGTATAACTCTTTATTCTCCATGGTATATTGTCTTTACAGAGGTTCAATAAGACACACATCTCCCCACAACCTCTAAAATTACAAAAGAAACCTCTCTTTGTCACTGTTCTGCCGTAGTTACCCGGTGTAATTTTGTCATCATAAAACAATCCATCATGAATACGAGAGAAAAGTTACTGTCCCCGCTTATTACGCCTGCATTCACACTAAAAAACCGGGTGGTAATGGCCCCAATGAGCAGACGTAGATCTGAGCAGGCTATTCCCAGTCCTTCTGCCCCTCTTTACTACGGACAAAGAGCAGGCGCCGGTTTAATCATTGCGGAAAACAGTGCGGTGGCAGCTAACGGTGTCGGTTATCTGAATGCACCGGGCATTTATAATGCAGCGCAACATGCCGCCTGGAAAAAAGTGGTAGATGAAGTACACAACAGAGGCGGAAAAATATTTGTGCAACTGGTACATACCGGCCGGATAGGACATCCGCTGAACCAGGAGGGAGGTGTACCGCTGGTAGGCGCTTCTGCTGTAAAAGCGGAAGATACTATCCGCACACCCGGAAATGAACATTACCCGATGCCGGCACCGGAAGTGCTGGATACGGCAGGTGTAAAAGCATTGGTAGACGCGCATATACAGGCCGCTGTTGCCGCTATCGCTATTGGCTTTGATGGCGTAGAAATACATGGCGCACACGGCTTTCTGCCGGAACAGTTTCTCCATCCTGTTACCAACCAAAGAACAGACCAATACGGTGGCAGCATCGCCAACCGCAGCCGCTTCCTGCTGGAGATCATGGAAGGCGTAACAACGGCCATCGGCAAAGAACGCACCGGTATCCGGTTGTCGCCTTTCGCGGTCATCAACGACTTACCTGCCTATGCAGAAGAAGCCGCCACCCATCAGTATATCACCAATGCCTTACAGCAACTGGATATTCTGTATATACACCTCTCCAGTCAGCCGTTGAATGGACTACCAAGTATCACCACTAACTATATCCGGGAAGTACGCCAGTGCTTCCGTAACCTGTTGATAATAGCCGGCGGACAAACTGCCGATTCCGGCGAAGCCCTGTTACAAGCCGGTCTGGCAGATCTTATTGCTTATGGCAAACCGTTTATAGCAAATCCTGACCTGGTGGAAAGATTCCGCCATCACACGCCGCTGGCCGAAGCTAACTTCGATATCTTTTATGAAGGAGGAGATACTGGGTATATTGATTTCCCTATCATTCACCATGATCCGTCACCGGCTACAGCTTCCTTTCCGCAAGCTGCGCAATAGCCTTTTGCAATGTTTTTTGTGTACTCAAAGATTTTGTGAGTGCAATGGCTTTGCTGTAATAATGGATCGCCTTATCAGGATCGGTGTCTGCCCATAGATAGGCCAGTAAAGCATAGTAATAGTCATGCTCCATCAGCCGGAGTTTTTCCGCCTCTTTAATACCCTGTTCATGGCCATATACTTTTGCAAACGCAAAGGTTCTGTTCAGCGCCGTCATAGGAGAGTATTCTATCAGGATAAGCTGATTGTATAACTGTAAAATATGTCCCCATTTATGGGCATCCGTGGGCGTAGTATGCCAATAAGCAATGCCTGCTTCCAGGTGGTATTTTGAGATGTCGCTGCCGGAGCAGGCGTTGACCAGGTAATAATTTCCTTTCTGAATTAGTTCGGGACTCCACAAATTTTTATCCTGTTGCTCATACAAAATAGCTTCCCCATTATCACTTTCCCGCGCATCCAGCCGGGAACTTTGAAAACACATCAACGCCAACAGTGCATTGGCTTCTGTAGTATTGGCCAACGAACTTTCTGTTAAAATAAGCGTCAGCCGCATGGCTTCTGAACATAGGTCTTTCCGGATTAAATGATTATGAGAAGCAGAAAAATATCCTTCATTAAACAGCAGGTATAAAGTCCGCAAAACAGTATCCAGTCTGGATGCTATCGTGGCGGGCTCCAATACCTTAATTTGAAAATTATCATTGCGAAGCTGTGCCCTGGCTCTCAGCAACCGTTTTTTGATTGTTTCTTTTTTAGTAAGAAAAGCAGCCGCTATTTCTTCCACACTAAATCCACAAAGGATTTGCAGGGCTAAACAGATTTGTGCTTCTTTTGAATTGGCAGCATTACATACTGCAAAAATCATCGCCAGCTGGCTATCTGTAATTGTTTCCGGGGTAAAATCAAAGTCGGGTTCCGGTGTAATATCGGCTGATTGAATAGCACCCTTGACCTGTGTTTCAAAAATAGTAATCCGTTTAAGATAGTCTTTTGTTTTGTTTTTAGCTACGGTATAAAGCCATGCCGTTGGATTCTCCGGAACACCATGCTGGCCCCATATTTCTGTGGCTTTCAAAAATGTTTCGCTGGCAATATCTTCTGCGATCTCTATATGTTTCAAGCCAAAATGACGACATAATACGGCCGTCATTTTGGTATGCTCCAATCTGAACAAGTGAGGCAATAATTCGGAATAAGTGACTGCCTTTTCTGCCATTGCGTTAACTTTTTTCGCCGGGCGCCAATACCGCTCTTACTTCCACATTACCTCCCATTTTAAGCACCGGATTGGCTTGGGCTAATTCCACCGCTTCTTCAATGGACTCAGCTTTTACAATCATATACCCGCTGATAAATTCTTTTATTTCCGTGTAGGGGCCGTCTGTTACTACGTTGCCGGGTTTAACTGTTTTTGCATTGCTGGCAGATAAGCGGTTACCTTTATCCGCCAGCTTATTCTGTGCAGCAATACTCCCCAGCCAGTTCATCCTTTCCTGTAACTGCTCCGGCGATGGATTGTCGTGGGAATCCTTACTGTTTCTGAAAATTAATACGAACTCTTTCATGGTGATATAATTTGTTGATTCATCCTTATAACGACTGAACGTTTCCAACGGGGACAAATAACTTTTTGGCAGATGGGTTTCTGCTGATAAAGTTAACCCTATCTTTGAACACACAAAATTATTACCCGGATTCCCCGATGAAGCTATACACACTCAAACAATGGTGCCTAAAAAAGAAATGGTGGCTAACAGCAGCAGGTATTATCCTTATCGCCTATTATTGTTGCTTACCCAAACAGCTTTTTACCAGTGCTACTTCCTATGTGCTGGAAGACAGTAATGGTGATTTGCTAAATGCCAGTATAGCACCCGATGGGCAGTGGCGATTTCCTTACAACGCGCATGTGCCGGAGAAATTTGAAAAATGTATAGTAGCATATGAAGACAAGCGGTTTTACTATCACTGGGGGCTGGATCCTATAGCGATTGCCAGGGCGGTGAACCAGAATATACGCGGCAAAAAAGTAGTGAGTGGTGGCAGTACCTTAACCATGCAGGTAATCCGGCTATCACGTAATCAGCCGCGTAATCTCTGGCAAAAAATGGTGGAAGGGATCATGGCTACGCGACTTGAATTTGCCGCTTCCAAAAAGAAGATTCTTGCTTTATATGCCGCCAATGCGCCGTTCGGCGGCAACGTAGTAGGGTTGGAGGCAGCCGCCTGGCGGTATTATGGTCGTAAAGCAGATTTATTATCATGGGGAGAAATGGCTGCGCTGTCCGTTCTGCCGAATAGCCCTGCGCTCGTGCATCCGGGGCGCAACAGGGTAACGTTATTGAATAAACGTAATCAGCTGCTGAATAAATTATATCGTCAGCAAACCATCGATAGCATCACCTGCCAGCTGGCTAAACTGGAACCCTTGCCGGATCAGCCTTTGCCGCTACCTCAGGAAGCGCCGCATTTACTGGATCTTTTCCGCAAAGAATACCTGCAACAAAAATCAGATGCACCTACCCGTATCAAAACCACGGTGGTGGCCGACCTGCAACACAATGCCACCGCCATAGCCGAACGGTATCATAATGCCTATAAGGCCAATGGTATTAACAATGCAGCCGTATTGGTGCTGGACGTAGAAACCGGCAACACCCTGGCGTATGTAGGCAACATCTATAATCCCGCCGATCCGGAGCTGGAAAGCCATGTAGATATTGTACAGGCCCGAAGAAGCCCCGGCAGTACCCTCAAACCCGTGTTATACGCCGCCATGCTGAATGATGGCCTGATACTGCCCAACACCCTGATTCCTGATATTCCCACCCAAATCGCCGGGTACTCTCCGCAAAATTTTGACCTGGGCTATGACGGGGCCGTACCAGCATCGCGCGCCCTCGCCCGATCGTTGAATATACCTGCCGTACGCATGTTACAACAATACCGTTATGAACGGTTCCATTCCCTGCTGCAAAAAATGGGGATTACTACGCTCAACAAACCAGCCGACCACTATGGCTTATCGCTTATTCTGGGTGGCGGAGAAACCACGCTGTGGGAAATGTGCGGCATGTATGCCAGCATGGCCCGCACCTTGCTGCATATGGACCAATACAAAGGGAAATACGATATGGATGATATCCATCCACCTAACTACCGGCTGGATATTCAACGTCCTTCGAAATATGGACTAAGCAAAGACGGCTTACTGGACGCCGGCTCCATCTGGTACGCCTTTCAGGCCATGACAGAAGTAATGCGTCCCGGTGAAGAATTATTATGGCAGCAGTTTTCCTCCTCCCAACGGGTGGCCTGGAAAACTGGTACCAGCTTCGGTTTCCGCGATGGTTGGGCGATTGGCGTTACCCCACAATACGTGGTAGGCGTATGGGTAGGCAATGCCGACGGAGAAGGCCGCCCGGGACTGATTGGCGTGTCTACCGCAGCGCCCATACTATTCGACGTATTTCGGCTATTACATACCAGCGGCTGGTTTAATACACCTTATCCCCAACTGAAGAAAATAGAAGTCTGTCGTAAAAGCGGGTTCCGTGCCAGTGAACTATGCGAAGAAAAAGATTCTTTATATGTGCCCGCAGCAGGCATCCGGGCCGGTATCTGTCAGTATCACCAGTTAATTCACCTCGATAGAACCGGGCAATGGCGCGTAACGGAAAGCTGTGAGTCGCCGCAGTTCATGCAGCATAAATCCTGGTTTGTATTGCCGCCTTCGCAGGAATATTATTATCGCAGCAAAAATTATTATCAGCAACTACCACCGTACAAACCGGAATGTCTGACCTCACTGGGGCAGGATAAAGCGCCCATGGAATTAATTTATCCAAGACCCGGCGCACGTATATTCGTGCCCGTAGAAATTGACGGGAAGCCCGGTCAGACTATCTTTACGGCCACCCACCGCAACAGTACTGCTAAAATATTCTGGCATCTCGATAATAATTTCGTGGGTACTACCTCGGAGTTTCATCAAATGGCATTACATCCGGCTGCCGGAAAACACACGATTACGCTAGTAGATGAAAATGGAGAGAGGGTAGAACAAACATTTGAAATTCTTTCTAAGGAACGGGAATAGTTCGGTTTTTTGTCTTTGTTCAGGATTATACTGATTTAGATGATTTTCACGATTTT
>NZ_DATCVJ010001059.1:0-9539 GCF_036566945.1 Chitinophaga sp.
AAAGCATATTGCAGGTATGGCGTGGCAGTAGCCACATCTTTTTCCACTATCTGCATCGCATAGCGAAGCAGTAAAGAATTACCAAATTTCTGCCACATGGTAATATTGCTGTTAAACAATGTTTCCGAAGAGCCTAATGTGACATAAGGTTTACCTCCCGGTGTATTCGCAGCAGTGGTAAGGTGTTGGGATGCCCATTTAAGTTGTTCCAGCACGCTTTTATAAATGCTTTCCTGGGAGTCGTAAACCGGCCGGAAATTAGCGGTTTCATTGGCGTAGGCACGCCCTGCCTTTGAGTAAGGAATATCCCCAAACTGATCAGTAATGCGCAGTGTTTTATATGCCCGCAGAATGTAGGTAATGCCTTGTACATTATCCATTTCTGTTTTATCTCCCGTATAAGCATCTATTTTATCCTGAATCTGATTCAGGTTTTGCAGCGCAGCATAGTAGTCAGTCCATATATCCAACGCACCATTCTGTACCAGGTAACCTGAGTTGCCGCTGATAGTCGCCAGCTGGGTAACCGGATAATAATATTCATTATGAATGGCGGCCTGCTCCTGCCCTTTCAGGAACAGGGTGCTGATCACACCATTTACCAGCGGGGGGATAGTGGTGGTAGTAGGTAATCCCGGCGTGGTATTGATGTCCTGAAAATCTTTGGTACAGGCGCCAAAAGTCATGGAAGCACCGGCAATATATAAAAATATTTTTTTTGCTTTGTTCATGTTTGCACGTTTTAATCGGTGAGTAGATCTGTTCCGTTAAAAAGAAACCCTTACCTGGAAACCTAAGGAGCGGAAACTCGGCATAGACATAAACTCCAGTCCCTGCGCGTTGCCGGCGCCATTTACGCCTTCCGGATTGATATGGTCCGGCAAAGAACTATACAGGTAAAAAAGATCTCTTCCAACCAGTGTCAAAGAAGCTGCCTGGAATACTTTTGTCTTCCTGATAAAACTTTGTGGCACCTGGTAGCTAACCGATATTTCTCTCATCTTTACCCAGGTATTTTCGAAAACAGAATTCCTGTTGATCCAGTCACTTCCTTTTACACCGGAACCCAGATCAGTACTGCTCCATACGCCGTAAGGCATATATTTATAGTAATAGTGTACTACGTTATTATTGACCTTTCCATCGGGAAATACACCCGGCAATATCACGCCCCAGTTGGTTTTTGTACCATCGGGAGTAGTGTATGCCAGTCCGCCGCCATCTCTTTCTTTCAGTGTTTCTTTTGCCTGTCCCTGCTGCATGATCGTTGCATAAGTACCAGACCAGATATCACCGCCTATTTTGGCGTCAATCAACGTGCTCACAGAAAATCCTTTAAAACTAAAAGTATTGGTGATGCCACCGGTTAATTTAGGCGTGGCATTTCCCAAAGGCACTAAACCATCTGTTGCCTGGTACATGGTGCCGTTCATTTCCGGTTTGCCATATGGATTCTGGACCATCAAAGGCAGGTGGGTTTTAGGATCGTATACATAATCATATCCGTATATCGTACCATACTGGTCTCCTACCCTTGCTGAAATAACCGGACCGTGTGCGCCGCCGTCATTCCAGGCGCTGGCCATATCTACGCGATCGGTTCCATCAGATAAAGACAGCAGTTTGTTGTTGCTGTGTGCCAGGTTGAGGGATACATCCCAGCCAAAATCTTTCCGGTCAATCACTTTCGCGCGCAGAATTAACTCTATGCCTGAATTTTCCAGTACCCCTGTATTCACCACGATACTGCTCACACCCGAGCTGAGTGGCAGCGGAGAACTGAGGATCTGGTTCCTGGATTTTCCTTTATAATATCTAAAATCCGCGTTCAGACGGTTATTGAGAAAACCTAACACGATACCAAAATCTGTAGTGGTGTTGATAGCAGGTTTAAAATTAAGTGCCGGCAGTGTGTTGGGTAACATCGTTGCCGCCTGCCCTGCAAATGTTAAAGTGGAATAGTTATAGTTGATCTGGAAGGGCAACGGATCGGTGGCTGCCTGCGCCCAGGCTACTCTTATCTTTCCAAAACTCAGGATAGCAGGATCAATTTTGAAGGCATCAGAAAATACAAAACTACCCGCAAAGGAAGGGAAGAAATAAGACCACTGATTTTTTGGCAAAGCAGATGACCAGTCGTTACGACCGGTGATATCCAGGTAAAGAAAATCCTTGTATGACAAATTAATAAAGCTGTATAAAGAATTCATGCGTTTGCGCAACTGGCTTTCTGTTATGGGATGCGGATTACCAAGATAAGTGCCGGTATTCAGGGAATATACATCTGGCATAGCCCAGTTGTCATTGTAGCCAAACATGCCATACATTTCACGCTGGTACATGGTTCCACCCACGGAAAACTTACCATTAATATCGCCTCCCAGGATTTTATCTTTATGCAGCGTACCGATGAAATCCATATTGGAAGCATTATCCCGCTCTGTACCATGACCATAATATCCTTTAATGCCGACAGCATCTGTAGGCGTATTTTTGGTGGTCATTTCGTTGGTGTTGTTGTCTATTCCACCGCGGAAAATGAAATCCAGGAAGTCAGTCGCTTCGTAATTCAACTGCACACCTGCCAATAATTTTCTTCTGTTTTGGTTGGTGTTATTTTCATAGATGTTCCAAACCGTAGCGCCACCATTTCCCACCCAGGGAAAATTCGTCAGCGTATTCTGGGAACCATCTTCATTTTTATAGATCCCAATATCTTCGCCATGGTAGTTTCTGCCGGCATTGTATACCAGTCGTTTCATCCAGGAGTTACCGTCATCATTACCCAGTTGTGGCGGGTTGTGATACTGATTAACAATGTAGGAAGAAGTCAACTGCACATTCACTCTTTTCGTCAGCTTCATGTTGGCGCCCAGGTTGAAGGTATTGCGGTAGTAGCCACTGTTGGGTAGTACGGCCGTATTATCCAGCCGGGAAAAAGAGGCCCGGATAGATCCCCATTCATTTCCGCCGGCGAGCGATACATTATGCGATGACTGCATCCCATTACGGAACAGTAATTTAATATTATCCGGTTGCGGCACATCTGCTTTTTGTGTACCATCCCACCAGGTAATCATTTTACCATCCATTTTAGGACCCCAGGACACGCCGGAACCAGGCCAGCCTACCTGATTGTAGGTATTTACACCGTAAGGGCCGGATCCTGTCTTAGGATCCACATACATGCCGTTCCAGTTTTCTGTCAGTTTAGGATTACCGTTTGCATCAGTTAAATATTGTGGCGCATCCAGCGACACCATGCCACCTGCACCGTATTCATTTTGCAGTTCGAGGTAGCGGTATGGATCAATGCTTTTAAATCCATAGGTATAATCAACACCAAGACCACTGCGTTTGGCGCCTTTTTTGGTGGTGATCAGGATTACGCCGTTAGCACCTTTACCTCCATACAAAGCGGCAGCAGTCGGGCCTTTCAGCACACTCATTGTTTCAATATCTTCCGGGTTAATCATGTTGATCGGGCTACCAAAATCCTTGGGAGAACTGGTGTTACTGGCATCTGCATTATTTCCCGCGTACATGGCGCTACCTGTAGGGGCGGTACGCACGTTATAAGGCTGCGCCAGGTCGTTGGCCATAGGCATGCCATCTACAATGATCAGCGGCTGGTTATCGCCCTGTATGGTGTTATTTCCGCCAATTACAATACGGGTGGTTCCACCGTCTACACCATTTGGACTGGTTACATTCACGCCGGCCATTTTACCTGCCAATGCATTCAGCACATTAGGTGCGTTGGATCTGGCCACTTCTGCACCTTTTACTTCTTCCTGTGAATAGCCCAGTGTTCTCACGCTTCTCTTAATACCCAATGCTGTAATGGCTACGGCATCCAGCGAAGTAGCGGAGGTAGTCATTACAATGTTCAACACGGCATTGCTGCCTACGGTTACCCGTTGCGATGCAAACCCGATAGAAGAAAAAACAAGGACATCGCCGTCTTTCGCTTCCAGCTCAAAATGTCCGTTTAGATTTGTTACCGTGCCCCGGCTGGTACCTGCTACCATTACGTTCACACCGGGCAATGCCTCGCCGGTATTGGACTTTACAATCCCACTGATCTTTTGAAAAAGTGTATTCAATCCTTCTATGCTCATCGCCGCCTCATTATTGTTATCCTTTTTTAAAATGATCTGTTCATTGATCACTTCAAAATTGATATGGAGGGGATTGAGTAAACGATACAGTACATCGCCCAGCTGCTCCTCATGGGCGGTTACCGCAATACGTAGTTTTGCCGGTAAGGTACTGCTGCTGTAGGTAAAGTTTACGGAGGTCTTTTGCGTGATTGTTTTCAGGATACTACGCAGGTCGCTGGGCGGCATTTTTAGCGATACTTTTTTGCTCAGGACCTCCTGTCCACGTGCATTTTTGGCAAATGAACAGGTGATCAGGCAAAACAGAAGACCTATTTGTAGGAGTGCAACCCTCATAAAAAATATGACAGTCCGGTTGGAGTTTGCAAATTTGTGCATAACTTCAAGTGTTTTGTTGTGATTAATAAAATGATTAGTACGACAATTCGCTTCCTGTATCAGTTGTCCAGACCCTACAGGAAAAAATTACAGGTGGCGGTGTTAGTGCATCGCCACTTTTTTTTGGTTGATAATATCAAGTAAACATAGAGAACGTTTTAGTGGAATAACAAGTGAACAATTCCTTTAACTACAGGGCTTCCCGGTAATATATACCTGCCCTTCCCTTATCGTGTAACCGGCATTAATAGCCGCGCAGATTATCTTTAATTTATCTTCAAATGATTCATTGGTGATGGTAGTGGTAATCATGCATTTAGCAAATACCTCTTCATTAACGTTAATTTTAATACTGTAAGCGGCTTCCAGTGCGCTAAAGATGGTGGTAACCGGCGTATTATCAAATACAAAAGGCTGCACTTCCGCAATGGGTTGTATGGCCGCCAGCTGCCTGTTATCCAGCGAATCGGCTATAAACGCAGCCGTCCTGGCATTGAAACGGATCTGATGATTAGGCGTTACGATATAGGTATGCTGTTGCTTATCTGCCAGGTTGTACACCGCTATTTTACCTGTTTTCACGGTTACAGTAAGATCACCATTATTTTCAGATACATTGAAACTGGTTCCCAGCACACGAATCCCTACTTCCGGCGTATACACTAAGAACGGCCTCGCGGCATCTTTAGCGATATCAAAAAAAGCATCTCCTTTCAGGTATACTTCTCTTTGGGAATGCAATAAGAAAGCATCATGTTTAATAGAAGCCCCTGCTTTTAGAATCACAGACGAGCCATCCGTTAAATAAGCCACCTGGTTGACGTTCGTCGTATTGACCCGTATCAGCTGCTGGTTTTCCATATGGCTGGTGAGCTTTTCGGCTACCAGCCTTTTGTTGTTTGTCTTCAGGTAGATGGATACCAAAACGACTCCAGCTATTACAGCGGCCGCAGCCCCCCACCATTTATAATGTAAAAGGCGGCGCATTGGTGAGTGTATTGGCTGTCCTGCGGGGCGCTCTTCCAGCAAATGATGATCCAATGCAGCATACACCTCTTCCAGTAACGTTTCATCAACAGCTGCCGGTTGGGCACTTCTACCTAACCCCAACACCATACTCCTGGCTTTTTCCAGCACAGGTATACGTTCAGGATGAGCTGCCATCCATTGTTCCCACCATGCGGTATTCGTCGCGTCCGGAAACAACACCCATTGAACAAAGCGATCATCCCTGATAAATTCCCAGGTATCCTCTCCAAAATGCTTCATGCAACAATTTATTTAGGAGGCAATCAGCTGCCCTTTAATAACAAATGACAAAAGCTTTCATTTTATACTCAAAAAAAATAAAGTTTTTTTAACATTGTCTATGTAACGCCCTGCCATAACGGGAAAATAGCCATCTCACGAAGCAGAAATGCTTCATTTAAATACCCATGCAGGATAGTAAGGTGATAATGAGGCTAGAGAAACAGGAAGAATGTTTCCAGCAAACGCCGGGCAAAGGGCGCTGTTTCCAGTGTTTCTTTAATGCGTCCCAGGGCGCTGTAAAGCAGGTTGCTAACCGACTGGTATTTCATGTGCATCATTTCTGCAATCTGGGCATTGGTAAAGCCCATATAAAAACGCAGCGTAATAATTTCCTGTTGACGACGGGAAAGCTTTTTAATGGCATTGTCCAATAATATACTACGGGAGTTATTAATTTCCGAATCAATGATCCGTTCTTCTACCGTGGCCTCCGACCTGGAGATGTCATGAAGGTATTTACCCTGTTTATCGGTAGCAGCACGGCATTGGCAGTCTGCCCGGATCAATTTATATCTCAGGCTACGGCATAAATAAAACCGTATGGCCACTTGCTCACTGATCGTTTCCCGGCTGTTCCACATCTCTATGAAGAGATCCTGGACCATGTCCTTTAGCTTCTCCCTGTCGACACAAAATCTAAAGCCATATTGAAACAGGGACAGCGTATATTCCCGGTAAATCAGTGTAAAAGCAGCTTTGTCACCAGCTTTAAATCGCTTCCATAAAGCAGCTTCATCAAAACTTACGTCTTTCATTGCAGGCATGCGTGGACCTTTTTAAGCAAAACTGATTTTGGTATTAAATATTGGCTGGTTAAAACTTTGATATGTGTAGGTAATGTAAATATTTTCCGGCAATTGGTCAAATTTGATTCAAATACCATAACGGAAAAACATAAAAATATCAGTATTCTATGATCTTCCATCCCATCTTCTATTTTCAAAAATTTAACTGAAAATAGAAAATAAATTAACTTTCGTATACTATGGATATACGAGATGCGATTACGTTAATAAAGCACGTTGATTATACGACGACACCCCAAAGTATTTGGGCTGATCTTGGATGTGGGGCAGGATTGTTCACTTACGCGTTGGCCAACCTGTTGGCACCCGGGAGTACTATCTATGCCTGGGATAAAGGGACTACTCCTTTATCTCCTTTACCTAAGCCACATCATATTAATATAAAACCCCGACAGCTGGATTTCCTGAAAAATGATTTACCCGTATCAGGACTGGACGGCATTCTGATGGCCAATTCCCTTCACTATGTACAGGACAAACCTCCTTTCATTGAAAAGGTAAGCACACACCTACAGGAACAGGGTGCTTTTCTGATAGTGGAATATGAAACTACAAGAGCTAATCCCTGGGTGCCCTACCCTATACCCTTTCACGCCTTAAAAACATTGTTTCATGAGGCCGGCTTTATTTCTGCCGTTAAGCTGCAGGAAAGGCCTTCCGTATATGGATCAGCGCAGATGTATGCGGCATTATTCAAAAGATAACATGTCTTCTCGCTTAATAATATTTGTTTTCGGATATTTTGCTTTAAGCAGCTTTTTGTACAAGAGAAAATTATCACCCTGCGAATAATTGCTTTCTTCGCAGGCAATAACAGCTTTGGGTTCCATAGTTACTTTATTAAAAAGTATTTTAAAATGTTACAGTTGGCACTGTACTTGCAAATGCTGCATGCCCAACTAAACAAATCAGATAGCATTATTAAATATACTTGCCGACATCATCGCCTGTTTTCATGCAATGCCATCAACACAGGGCAAATAAATATATATTTAAATAACTGATTTTTCGGCAATATCGAAAATTATTATGTCAAGAAAAAGGGAGGAAATAAGAAAGTTTATGGTGAAAAATGTGCAAGTGATTTTTTTTATTTTACTTATGTTCGCCAGCTTTCGGGGGCGGGCCCAAACCCCGGAGGCTACAGCTATAAAAGAACAAAAGACTATTTATCTTTTCAGTGGTATCGGAGCAGATTCAAGTATATTCATGAATCTGAAACTTCCAGGCTATCATAAAGTTTATATCAACTGGATACCTGCATTGCCGCATGAGTCATTAACACAATATGCCGGCAGGATAAAGAGCCAGATCACGGTCGAAAATCCATATATCATAGGGCTTTCCTTTGGAGGCATCATGGCGGTGGAAGTATCCAAACAGATCAGGGTTAAAAAAATGGTGCTGATCTCTTCGGTCCGAACCAGGCGTGAATTAAATAAGGTACAGTTTTTCTTCATGAAAATGGGCCTATACCGAATCATTCCCGGCTCATTAATAAAACGTACCAATTTTCTGACCTATCGCTATTTTGGAACCCGGACACCAAGTGATAAGGAAGCATTAACGAAATTGCTGCTGGAAACAGATGTTACTTTTTTCCGTTGGGCATTGAAAGCCATTGCCTTTTGGGATAATAAGGAAGCACCTGAGAGAACCATTCTGATACATGGAACCGCCGACAGAGTAATAGCCAGCAGGTTGGTGTCTCCTGATTATCGTATTAAAGGCGGAGGGCATCTGATGATTTTAGATAAAGCAGATACTATTAGTAAAATCATCAGGAATTATTTTCGGGAATAGCCGTCTGTCAGAGAAAGGTGCTAAATTAAAAAGTTGCCTCATCTATATTGATGAGACAACTTTTTAAAAAATGATTTATTACATGTATTGTTCCTGTTCGTTCATTAGCTGAGTTCAGCTTACATTGATAGTCACAGCACTGCTAACAGAGAGGTTACTTATTTCACAACCTGATACGGTGGGCAAACCAGGAAATGGTGTTATCCAAAGCACGGTACTTCCCAGTGCTACCTGACTAAAAGGATTAGCGGAAGTAGGTATGGAAAACTTCACGTTGTATACACCTGCAGGTACAGACGATGATGTGTAGGTGTCAAAACATAACAATGAAATTGTTTCACCTCCCCCAACAGGAGTAAAATAAATGATTAAAGGTTTCGAGGGAGTGACAGAAAGATTCACTGTAATGGCGACAGAAAAGGCAGCACGTGAGGGTATCGTCGTGAAATGGCCTGCTTTATGCAAATCAAAATTCATTTTATCAGCTGCCTTAGTACTGGAAACCAGTAGAACAGCGGATAAGCCCAGCACATACGTTTTGCTTACCATAGCATTAGCATGACCAGCGAATGGAGCTACAAAAAATTTCTTCATTGTCATTGATTTTTGGGTTTAAAAAAATTAGCAATTAAAAAAGAGAGCAGTCTACTATAAGACTGTTGTTTTAACTAAGGATAGTTTTTTCATCGTCACTAATTATCTATCATCATGAACGGGGTCACGTCTCCAGCCTTCTATCGCTGATATCAGCACTGTCTGATCGCTTTAAGGCTAACGCAATGTAAAATAATTTTCTCAAAAGGAAATATAATTTCTCTTAAGCTGATAACTTTAAAATAGGCATTTCACAAAAATTCTTTCTTATGGAAGAAGAAGAGATGATTTCGATAGTGCTAATGTAATAGGATTTTATTCCTTCAAGGCTATTTTCAAAACGGTAGTTGCATATCTGAAATCCTCAAAATAAGTTTTCATCTCTAAAGCAGCATATTGATCCGCTTCTCTACAACAACCAGAAAATTTTCTCCCAAAAAATTTGCCGGATAGAAAAAGATTTTTAATTTGGAATATCTCATCGGGATGTAGCGCAGTCCGGTAGCGCGCGTCGTTCGGGACGACG
>NZ_DATCVJ010001060.1:0-30091 GCF_036566945.1 Chitinophaga sp.
ACACCCGAAACACTCAGTCGCCTGCGCGGCCGGTATTGATCCGACTATTTGATTTATATCAAATAATGCCGTTGATATATCAGGCAATTTCGTGCTGTAACAGACATACAGTATGAAAAAGATATTGATTATACAAGGAAACCCACATCCCGGCAGTTATTGCAGCTCTTTAGCCACTGCTTATCAACAGGCAGCGCTTTCAGCAGGACATGAAGCACGCCTGATACATTTACATGATTTGAATTTTGAACTCAACCTCCGTCATGGATACCGGGAAAGGACTGCCTGGGAACCGGACCTGGAAACCACCTGGAACGCCATACAGGCCGCAGATCACCTGGTATGGGTTTATCCTACCTGGTGGGGAGGCATGCCCGCCTTGCTCAAAGGCTTTATTGACCGGGTATTTTTGCCGGGGAAAGCCTTTAAGTATCGCGACAATTCTCTTTTCTGGGATAAACTGCTCCAGCATAAATCGGGGCGTATCATTGTCACCATGGATTCGCCCAACTGGTACAACCGCCTGATGTATGGCAATGCCAATATCCGCGCTATGAAAACCGTCACGTTGAAATTTTGTGGGGTATCGCCGGTAAAAGTGACGGTGCTGGATAATATAAAACATCGCTCCCCTATGGAAATTGAAAAAGGTATCCGGAAAGTGGAACGGATTGGAAAAACCGGGAAGTAGTTTTTATGGATAGCCGTATCCGGGAGAACAACAAAGGCGCTACCATCGAATGATGATAGCGCCTTCGCTTTTAAATATGTGTTGTCTATTTATTCCAATACTTTCAGGTAACGCGCCATCCAGTAAGGCAGCAGAAATTCATCGCCGGCCAGTTCTGATTCACCGCCATGGCCGCCGTCAAGCGTAAAGGCGTTGGCATTGTGCCGGTGTGTTGGCAGCTCATCCAATGGCAGCAATACTTCGGTGTACTGATGCCGGAAGTTGGGAGGCAACAACGTAATATCTTTCCGGTTTGAATTTTTGATGGTCCAGGTGATCTGATCCATCGGAAAAGTTTGCAGCCACCAGGTAGTGGCGGCGGTATCCTGATCGCCGGCAGTGGCTTTGGTGATGAGGTTCCACAGCGCATTTTTTTCCGGGCGCTCTACTTCCCAATGATTGCGGATAGCGCCTTTATATTGTTGTTTCAGTTCATCGGTGAATGCATAATTATACAATACCCAATAGGTCAAAAACGCCATTTCATCATCAGAGTGATTCCAGTCGCCCATGCCCATATCTATACCCATGTGCAGATAGCCGGGAGTGGGTTTAATAGTGCGATAGTCGATGCCGATGTTTTTCAGATAGCCGTACTTGTTAATGAGTTTATAAGCTTCGGTTTTATATCTTTCTTTCCCGGTGAGGGCATAGGCCAACTGTAGCCCGGCCATAATGGTGGTGCTGCCCAGCCGGCGGTCGCCGATGGTAGTAGGATACCAGTTGATATATTCCGGTCCCCAGCGGGCCCACAGCGTGGGTTTGTTATCTATATCCACGAGCGTGTATTGATGGTCGAGGATATGCGTCATAATTTTATCGATGAATGCCGTGACCCGTTGTTTTTCTGTGGGTGTTTCGGCCACCATTTCATGCAATACGGCAGCCACCCAGATATAGGCTACATATTCATCACTGCTGGTATGCCCTTTCCATTCCCATTCCGGATCAGGCGAGTCGCGCCATCTTTCAGGATCGGAATTTTTATAGCCTTTCCTTTCAAAGGTGCGGGAAGGAAATCCCGTGAGCTGGTTAATAGAGAGTATTCTTTCAAAGGCTTCAAAGGCTTCCCAGGCATAGCGTTTGGCCATTGGCTCATGTGTTACTGCGTAACGGAAAGCCTGGCTGCCGAGGTAAAAGCTGCTCCACAAACCATCGTTATCTGTATCTGCCATTTCAGCGGAACCTACGTCACCGGGAGGATTGAGTTGGAGATTGGCAATAAAGCCATAGCGGATATGCCGTTCGCGGATTTTGCGTTCGAAGTAGGCGGCTTTCTGCGCGAGTGTTTGTTGGATAAATGCAATTTTATTGAGACCGGTAGCCGTAAGTATATATACGTCACCCTTACTGTCGGCGGCCATGCTTTTTACCGCATCCTGGTCCAGCCAGCGGCGGGAAGCAAAATAACGATAAGTGCCGCTATCCGTTTTCATAAAAGCGCCTTCCGGCGTGCCTGCCCAGATATGGCCGTTGACCACCAGCAGCTCCCGTATATCGGGAACGGGTACACGTACCTGCAGGGATAAACTGGTATCGCCGGTGCGACGATTAATACCGTAATAGCCATGGGTGGTAGCGAGTATAATATCATTATCGTTGAAAGCCATGGCAGTGGCGCCGTTAACGGCATGCAGCGGTACAAACTTTGTTCCATCGAAACGATATACTGCTTTGGCGCTCAGGATAAAAAACTCCCCTGCGTTGGCGGCCATACTTTGTACGCCTTCTCCAATGAGTGGTAATTCCTGTAGTTTGCCATTGTTGCCGATGGCCAGGGCGTTGTTGCCGGATAGTAACATGCGACCGGTGGCATCTACGGCTACGCGGTTATATTTATTCAGCGGTAAATTGATATAGGGTACGCCGGCATAGCCGTTCGTCAGACATTTATCTGCATACAAATAATACAGGTGTCCGCTGGTTTCCCGGGTGGTTACATCCACCGGTATTTTCTGCGCCAGCGGGCGGAAACGGAGATCCCGTACCAGGTCGTTGCCACTAAGCCGGTAAAAGCCCTGCGAGGTGAGTACCTGTACATTGTCGTTATAATCCGTGATGACTTTGAGTAGCTGCAGTCCTGCCGGAACATGGTACTTAACAGATACCGCCTGTGTAAAAGGCTGGTCAGACGTGGCATAGGTGGCACACGACAGCAGCAGGCCCGCTGCCAGGTTCGTTAATTTCTTCATTCCGATAGTTTTATAATTTAATCAGCCACACTTCTGTGACCCTTGAATGTTGGCGCCAGTTAAGGTGTTCTTCATCTATCGTATCCCAGGTGAGCAACAGCGTACCTGTTTTACTTAATTCGGGAGGTACTGCAAATTCTTTTAGTTCTCCTACCCCTTTATGATATAGTCCGGGGGTAAGCCGCACGCCGTTGGCGCGCAACAAACTTTCCCCGTAACCGGTGATCCTGATAACATAGTGAGCGGTAGTATCGAGGTGATCATATCGCATGGCGGAAGGCCAGCGCAGGCTCACCATCCACGACAGACGTTTGCGGCTGTAACCACTCTCCCACCAATCAAATCCCGGCGCATCACTCCTGCGTATCAACGGATCGGTGTGCAAATCTTCTGTACGCACCACATGTGGCGATTTGGAAATATTACCCACGGCATCGTAATAACTTCCCGGTCCGGGATTCTCCCAGCGGGCAATGGTGTCCAGTGCTTTTCGTTGGGCCGTTTCCGGTAGTGTACGAATGTAACGGAACTGGTCTTCCAGCCACCAGCGGTTATTCAGCGGCCGGTCGAGGAAGTCGAGTACGGCGCCTCTTTCCGGTCCTGCCGCCTGGTATTTGGCGACGCTGGTTTGCAGCGCCACGGATTTAAAAAGGGCGTCGCATAACGCGATGATCCGATTGCGCCATTGGGGCTGGACGACATTATCTGCCTGTTGTAATATTTTCTCTGCGCGGCCGATGGCATCGCCTGCTTCGAGGAGTGTGCGGTTAACGGCCGCCTCCAGTGCCGCTTCACGGATAGCGCGTTTTCTCGTATAGGCGTCGTAGTAAGCCCGCAGCAAGCACATTTGCCAGCGCCAGTTGCTGGCTAATTCCGGGTGATCCTGTTCCAGCTTTTGCCATAATATCAACGTGGCCTCGATGCCACCGTTATCCGCGATAGCACCGTCCCAGTTTTTTTCCAGCGCAAGGATACCGTCGGCAGCATCTTCCTGAAAAGGAGTACCAAAAAAGAAATTGCTGTATTGGGTTAAGATCTCCCGTACATCCGCCTGGCTATTCCAGCCCAGCATACTCCACACCATTTTATTGATATCGTCGTGCGCCCCGTCGGAGTAGCTGATAAAGCCATCCATGTAGGGAGCAATGAAGCGGTAGATGTTAGCGTAGTACAAAGGCTGCGGGTTCACCGGTTCCCGGCCCAGCGTTACCGCAAAGACAGGGTCCCACCATACGACGGGGTAGTCGCAACGTACCGTATGTGTAATGTCCGGATAGTGCCGGATGGGATATCGGGCCGGTAAAGCCGCCCGGGTGTCTTCCAGTGAAGGACTGGAGGGACCGACTACGATCCCGCCCAGCCATGCCGGCAGGCGTTGATGAATATATGCATACACGAAAGCACATTCCTCCGGGTTATAGCCTTGCAGCGATAGCCAGATCCGTGCTTTCGGATGGTACTTTTTTAAGGAAACAGACAACTCTTCCAGCAATGGAATCACCAATTGTGGTGGATTGTTGCCGGGATCTCCGCCGGGAAAGAATACCGCATCGAGTCTTACTGCCTGACGGAAAAGCGTGTCAAACTGCAGCAGGTAATGGGTTCTTTTAGCAGTATCTTTTAAATCAAAAGTGGCGGGTGTCCACACGGAAAAGTCGAGGTCATATTTTTTACAAAAGCCGCTGATACGCAGGTTCATGTCCAGGGAGGGCAGGTGAAAATGGGGAGACGGCGGCATAAAAGGGATGGCCTCAATACTGTTGGCGCCGAAAATGGCAAGGTCGCGGATGTATTGTTCGTATTGTTCCGGTGTCCATCCATCATAGGAATTGGCGAGGTTGCGGTAACCTATCTGGTGCCCGCGCACGGCCTTTTCCGGGCTGGCATCCACTTTTAGTATATCCGGCAACGTTACCTGTTGTGGTGCATACGCCATGATACGGAGTAAATAGCCGGCGCCATATAATAAGCCACGGGCACCATCGCCATCCACGTATATCAATTCTCTGTTGTTACCTGATACATTCCGGATGTGATAAGATTCCGGTGCGCATGTAGTACTGCGGAATACAATCACCGGACCATTCTCCGGCATCTTGTTGGTGATGGGCCAGGTAAGGCCCGTACGGCGTTGTACTTCTTCCTGTAATACCTGTGCGGCGATCTGTTTCTCTTTACAAACAATGGTAACTTGTTGCCAGGAAGTAGCGGTAGAAAATAGTGGAATAAAAAATAAGATAGTAAGGAATCCTTTCATCATCAGGTCAAATAAAAAAGGAAATAGCAGGACAAAAATAATCGGGCGGCGGCTTGCCACCCGATCGTTAACATTTTATTTCAGGTACCACATCAGGGTGGTTTGTTTATCAGGCCCAAACACGGTGAGTGCTTTCTGGTATTGATCTTCATTGGTATCTCTTTCACCGGTGGGATAGATATAGCGTTTAGGCAATACCGGTGTAGACGAAAGTGGTCCCAGTACAAATTTTGGGAATCCGGTGCGGCGGTTATCAAACCAGGCTTCAGGCGTTTTGATGAATCCGGCGATCCATTTCTGACCAATCAGTTGTTCCAGAGTACCGTTGTATTTCACCAGTGGCTGATTGTAGTAAAGTGAATCTGTAGCCGTTTTATCTACGCCATAGTATTTCATACTGGCAGCGATACCATCGTAGTAAAGGCTTTCGGCTGTTTTACCGGTTACCGTTACTTTCCCTGCCTGTACACATTCCGCCAGAATAAAACATACTTCCGAATAGGTGAGCATCGTTGCATTGACCATAGGATTACTTTTGCTGGCGTACATTTCAGAAAGGCGTGAAATATGATCGGCGCCGCCATTGTAGTCGTAAGGTGCTGAAATGGCGTTCGGTACGCCTACATAAGGCAACGTATCAATGGTGCCTCCTTTCAATGAATCGACCTTCGCAATCCATACGGGCAAACGTGGGTCTTTACGCTTTAGCAGTGCATCTACGATTTCTTTACTGGGTTTACGCTTGTCGAATTCGGAGAACGAATTGGAGAGTGGCCAGCTGTCATCGCTGATATTACCGAGGTATTTTACTTCTGCATTATCGTCGTTGCTTTCGAAGATCGGATACTTGTTTTTATCATTCAGGATTTCCTGCATTTCCGTAAACGCGGCGGTATATTTTTTTGATATACGCAGCAGCATTCTTAGCCGGAGTGAGTTGGCGAACTTACGCCACAGCATAGCTTCCCCTCCGTACATCACATCTGCTTTGGCATCTATGCCACCACCATTGCTGGTCAGTCCATCATTGGCTTCTTTCAGTGTTTGCAGTAACGCGGGATAAATCACCTCCTGCTGGTCATATTTAGGATGGCTCAGTGTTTGGCCTTTCAACAACAATGCTTCACTGTAGGGTATATCTCCAAAAAGATCAGTAACATAGGCAAAGTTAAATGCCTCCAGTACTTTACCTACTGCTACATATTGCGGCGTGTTCTGTTTGGTGGCCAGGTCCATCATCTCCCGGTTGGCAGATAATCTGCTGTAGTAATCGTCCCAGCTTTGAGGCCCCCAGTCGAACTTATCATCGCCCTCGTTGCGCACCATCGTAATATAACGACCGGCTTCGGCGGGTTTACTCGTATAGGCTTCGTTCTGGTACATATAGGCCGTTTTGATCAGCACAGACGACAGCAGGAATTCCGGGTTGATCACTTCTGATTCATTCGGATTTACGTTGATCTCCTCCAATCCTTTTTTACAGGAGGCGAAGAGCACACCGAACAAGAGTATGTAATATTTAAAAGGCATGCGTTGCATAACCATACAATTATTGGTTTAGAAATTGAAACCTACTTTAGCGCCAAAGGAACGGGTGTAAGGCAATCCCCAGCTGGTTACGCCCGGAGAGAAGCTACCATTGGAGATGGTCATGGCCGTTTCCGGATCGTATCCTGCCTCCGCAGCTGTCCAGGTGAACAGGTTACGGGCAATCAGTGATACTGATAAATTTCCCAGTGGGAATCTACCCAGTGTTTTCTTTGAAAAATTGTAGGTAAGGGAAGCTTCCCGCAGCTTTACATAGCTGGCATCAAAAGTAGAACGACCGTTAAAACTCCAGTAGTATTCGCCGTAGTAGTTTTCCGGATCTGTGATGATATCATTCTTTTTATATTTGCCGTTGCCTTCATCGATATAACCATCGAGGATCATTCCATCTGTACGTTGATGCCCGGCATCGTCTGTCCAGCTGAGTCCTCCGGTTTTAGGATCGCGGCCAGGCAGGGTTGTTTCTGTACGGCCGTCGCTCAACAGGTTCTTGGCCACGTAGGAAAAGAATTTTCCTCCCTGACGCCAGTCGATCAGTAAGTTCAGGCTAAATCCTTTGTAGTTGAAGGTATTGGAGATACCTATGGAAAAATCCGGATTATAGTTACCAATTTTCACATAGTCATTTACTTTCTGATAACTACCATCACTGGCCAGTAAGGGTTCGCCTTTATGTTCTCCGTCTGGTACCGTTTCCCAGCCCTGCGCATACATATCACCCATTTCAGACCCTTCCTGTACCAGGAAGCGTATCCCCTCAGCTCCACCGGCCAGGTAGCTGCTGATGCCGTCTACCAGCTCCAGCACCTTGTTGCGGTTACGGGTATAATTTACCTGGAGATCCCAACGGAAGGGCCCTGCTACCGGTGTTGCATTCAATGTGACCTCAATACCTTTATTCTGTATTTTTCCGGCGTTTACAATCATGCTTTTATAACCGGAAGCCGATGTAGTGGGAATGGGAATAATCTGGTTACGGTTCACCGTGTTATAGTAAGTAAAATCTACTCCCAGTCTTCCATTTAAGAACCTGACATCTGCGCCAAATTCATGAGAGGTAGCAATGAGTGGTTTAAGGTGATTATTTTTCAGCACGTCGCTGATATTCGCCTGCTTCACATCGCCCCAGTCCTGTCCAAAATTAAATGTATTGTACAGGTTATAAGGATCGGTGTCACCACCCACCTGCGCCCAGCTGGCTCTCAGCTTGGCAAAAGAAAGCGCCTTGGAGGTGAGGTGCAGCATATCTGACACCACCACGCTTAAGGACGCTGAAGGATAAAAATAAGAGTTGGAGCCTGTGGGCAAAGTGCTGGACCAATCGTTTCTGGCAGTCAGATCAAGGAAAGCGTAGTTGCGATAACTTACCTGTCCCATTCCATACACGCTGTTGATACGTTTGCTCGACTTATTGGAGATGTTTCTCACCGTGCCTGCCTTGGCATTGGAAATATTGAATAACTGCGGTATGACCAGGCTTTCTGAACTCTGGGAGGTACCTCGTCTTATCTGATTCATGCGGTTGGCGCCACCGGATAAAGAGAAAAAGAAATCTTTGTTGACCTGCTTTTTATACGTCAGCAGGAAATCGGTATTCTGCTCCCGGAAATACTCTGTGGAAACAGCGTAGGCGCCGGTTTCATTATTGATCGAGCCAAATGGTCGTTTACTTTCCCGGGATTCCGAATAAAGATCCATGCCGGTACGGCCCATCAGCGTCAGGTCTTTCGTAAGATCTATATTTAACTCTACGTTGCCGATCATACGGTCACGGTCGTACGCATTTGTGAATTCATAGGCAACAAAGTAGGGATTATCTGTACTTCCGGGTAAATGTGTAAACTGATCCAACCCTTCTTTACCGGGTAACCAGTAATTACGTAGTTTTTGGATATCGATGTTAGGCGTAGTCGTATAAACAATATTGCTCACACTCCCCCGGTTGAACGTAGGACGATTACCGCTGCTGTTTTTCGTATAGCCGATATTGGTATTCACCCTTACTTTTGGGTGCAGGGTATAGCCGGCAGCCAGATTAAGTGTATTTCTTGTAAGATCGGTATTAGGGGTAATGCCTTCGTTACTCAGGTTAGTGAAGGAAAGCCGCAGATTCCCATCTTTATTATTCTCCGTAATGGCGATGTTGTTGGTAAATGTTGAACCGGTGCGGAAAAAATCCTTGAGCCGGTCAGGATAGGATACCCAGTCTGTAGGAATAGGATTACCATTAGCATCGAGCGGACTATCCCATTGTACATGTTTGGAACCATCATCCAGTCTGGGTCCCCAGGAGGCTTCAGAAATGGTTTCATCAGACCCGGTTCTGTCGCCGGCGCCAAATTCATTCTGGAACTTCGGAAACAGCCAGGGTTGGTCCAGCATGATGCTGGAGTTGACGGAAACGCCCAGCCCTTTCTTTGTGCCGGAACCGGATTTAGTGGTGACCAATATCACGCCATTGATCGCACGGGAACCGTACAAAGCAGATGCACTGGGCCCTTTGAGCACGCTGATGCTGGCAATATCATCCGGATTGATGTCCGACACGGTACTACCATAATCAACTACCACCTGTCCTACCGGCTGCGTTGGATTACGCACGGCAGGTGCAATGGGAATTCCATCCACTACATATAAAGGCTGATTATAGCCGCTAAGACTACTTTGGCCACGGATGGTAATCAATGAGGTACCACCGGGATCAGAGCTGGTACTTCTCACGTTTACACCGGCTACTTTACCGGATAAAGCGTTGGCTACATTGACTTCTTTTACGGTGCTGACCTGATCGCCTTTGAGTGTGGCGATAGAATAGCCCAGTGCTTTTTCCTGGCGTTTAATACCGAGTGCGGTGACTACCACATCATCGAGACTACGAACATCTGGTGTTAACTGCACCTGCATGTTGCTGTTTGAAACCGGCAGCTCCTGGGTATGGTAACCTACAGAGCGGAATACCAGTATGGCATCGGGACCGGCTACACGCAGGGAAAAATTCCCGTTGGCATCTGTAACGGTGCCATTGGAACTACCTTTTTCGTGTACACTCACACCGGGAACGGCGGCGCCTTTTTCATCTATTACGGTACCTTTTACCTGCACATCGGCGGCAGTTGTTTTTGCGGCGGCCGATGCGCGGATCGCATAATCATGTTCACTGAGTTTGACAGCCTGCAAGCCCAGTGGCAGCAATATTTTGCTGAGTTGAGTTTCCAGGTTGTTGTCAGTAAAATGTACTTGTTTACCGGCCACAAACTTGTTGGCCACCTGTGCAGGTGAGTAATTAAAGCTGACATTCAACCTGGTTTCCAGGTTGGTCAGCATTTGGCGGAGGGAGATGGATTCTGCTTCCCCTGGAGTGTTTCCGCTGTTCACCATTAATTGCTGTGCTGACGTATGAGTGGTCAGCAATAACAACAACAGCAGCAGGGCGCTCCATGGAGCATAAAGCTTCGTAAAGCTCTTTTGCATAACTGTAAATTTTAAAAACCTTATTCAAAAATGATGACTGAATTGTGCTGTGTCATTTTCAGCTGATGCACGGTAGCCATAGCTTTCAATAGTATTACCGGATCGGCAGCAGGGGCTGAACCCGTGAACAGCAGTCCTTCTACGCTTTTATTCCGGAATTGAATATGATAGCCGTAAATATCTTCCAATTGCTGTGCTACATGGATCAGTGATTCCTCCCGGTATACCAGGCGGTGTTGCTTCCAGGCCGTGAGTTGTGTGGCATCCGCCAACAGGCGTTGATGTGCACCGGGTGTAAACAACATCATGTCTCCCGGCTGCATATGCAGACTATCGTTCACTACAATTCTGCCTTCCTCCAATAATATCTGTACCTGTTGGTGACGGTTATATACATTAAAAGCGGTGCCTTTCACTTCGATGGTTACTTCCGGCATGGTTACCCGGAATTTAGGATGTAAGCCGGCAGGCGACTTCGCTACATTGAAATAGGCTTCTCCGGTCAGGGCCACCGTTCTCACTTTATCCTGCTGCCATTTGGCCGGATAAACAATGGAAGAATTAGCATTGAGCTGCACCATAGACCCATCTGGTAACTGCACCGTTTTGGTTTCTCCAAAGCCCGTTTGCACGATAATGTTTTCCGGTGCGTGGCTACCGGAATAGTACCATATCACGGCGAGGAAGATGACGCTGGCGGCGGCCAGTGCGGCCCCCAGCGCATATAGTACCTTCCTGCGTGGTTGTCCGTTATTTTTTTTGTTGGCAGCATCGTCCAGCAGCGCGTCTATCTGATTTTTCACTGCGTTCATTTCTTCCGTACTCACCTCCTGCCTGCGGAACCGCAGTGCCAGTACTATTGACCTGGCCTCGTGCAACACGGGTTCTTTTTCCGGGTGCGCTGACTGCCAGCTGGCCCAAAAGTCAACCGTGTCCATATCATACAGCACCCATGCCTGGAAAGAGGCATCTGCCGCAAAATCTGCCGCATCGTATTCACTATAGTTCATAAAAAAGTGCCTTATACAATAAGAAGAGACAGCCACCGGATAAATACCCTCAGGAAAACCGTTTTTTTTTCAAATTATTTTTAATGGAACATCAACGCGGATTCATTGGGCGCCAGCAAAGTTTTTAATTCTGCTATTGCGCGGTATACTAAAGTACGTGCATATTTTACTTCTTTCAATACCATGATCTCTGCAATCTCCTCATAGGTAAGGTTTTCATAAAAACGCAGATAGATCGCTTCTTTTTGCCGGAGTGTGAGGGTGTGTAGTTTTTGCTGTAAAAGCCGGTTCGCTTGTTCGGTGTGTTGGCGGTGGATCAGGATACTTTCCGGAGACAGCTCCAGATCGAAAATGGCTGCGGCGCCCTCATCGAGGCCGGCGGGTAATTTAGCGGATTGCGCCAGGTAACGGAATAATTTTCTTCGGGCAGATACCAGCAGGTAGCTTTTCATATTGACAGGCATCGCGAGGCCCGTTCGTTGCAGGAACAGCTGTGAAAAGAAGTCCTGCAACATGTCTTTCACAAGACTACGATCCGTTGTAAACCGGATACAGTACCGGAATAGCAATGGAAAGTAGCGCCGGTATATTTCCCCGAAAGCATCCCGGTCTCCATCACAGAGCCGTAGCCACAGGATCTTCTCGTCTTGCTGTGAATTATAAAGGCTGGTTGACATCTATTATGTGAATTAGGAATAAGGATTTCTCTAAACTACACATTGGCCGATTGCCGTCATAATTTCCTGTCTAAAAATAACATCTATTTAATGTAAAGGCGAGGTGGCTGTTCCTACTTCTTTTATCTGTAGCCGATCACACCAACCTTTAAAATCGCGGTAAATCTGTTGTAATGTTGCCTTTTGCTCCGGCGTTAGTTCCAATGCATGTGCGCGGCTGATGGTACGTACCGGCAATCCCCGTTGCTGCAAAAAATATTTGGCACTCAACGGATACCCGATATGAATCAGCGGATCTACCCGTTGCAGCTCTGCCTGAATCCAACGCACCTCGGCTTGTTTACTTTCATCATGGATATGATTACATAGCCACACTAATATTTCCGGATAAAAATTTCCGGAGATAGACGACATCCCCGCAGCGCCCATTTTCATAGAGTCGACTGCGTTAGGCGTGTGTGCATCATAAAACTCCAGCCGGCTACCCGCGGTCACCGCCAGTTTAGCCTTTACCTGCGCTACATTACAGGAAGTATCTTTATGGTAGATCAACCGGTTAGTGGCCAGTAATGTAGCTAAAATCTCCGGTGAGATCAGTCTTTTATAAGGCGCCGGGCATTCATACAATCCCAATGGAATATCGCCGGTGAGCGAAAACAGCTGTTCAAATCTTTGCAGCAGGATTTCATCCGGCTCATCGACGTTCGCAAAATGCCCGGTGATCATGATCACTGAATCTACCCCGGTGTCATGAATTTTTTGGGTGAATAATGCCTTGTCGGGAATAGTCAACCCGAATGACCCGGTGGCCACCACCGGCACACGGCCATTCACATAGCGTACCACATGACGTGTCAGCTCCAGCCGCTCATCTTCACTGATACTGTACATTTCAGAAGAAAGACAGTTAGCGAAAAAACCTTTTACGCCAGCCTCCAGGTAAAAATCTACCAGCTGCTCCACCATATCATGATCAATCTGTGCTTTCAGGTTAAACGGTGTGATCATCACCGGTACAAATTTCTTTTGCATAACAACGGGTTTAAGATTCAGGAAGTTGCTTCGCGTTGCAGCCGTGTTAGCAGCATGCCCGCAAGAAATATGGATAAAGTACCTACTACAATAATCAGGTGCACATGCATGGGGCTACGCCATTGCTCCCAGGCAGCAGGCAGGTATTTCGACAGTGACATCCAGACGATCACCAGCAACCCTATCACCGTAGCGGTAATTGCCGCGGCATTTTTTGTTCTGGACACAATACCCAGCAGGAATAAGCCTAACATGCCTCCTGCGAAGATGCCGGATAGTTCCCACCAGATATCCAGGATACTCTTCACGCCTATCATAGAAATCCCAAAGAAGATAGCCAGCAGGCCGGTCAGCGTAGTAGCGATATAAAGTACCTTCATATCGTTCTTAGGACCGGATGATGGATTGATATACCGCTGGTAAATATCTTTCAGAAAAACAGTAGCGGTACTGTTCATACCACTACTGACCGTACTCATAGCTGCAGATAAAATAGCCGCCACAATTAAACCCAGTAATCCTTTTGGTACTTTCGTGACCATAAACCAGGGTAATACTTTGTCGCCGTAATCTGCCGGTAGCAAGGTTTCCACGGCTACATGCCGCTCGGCTGCCACCTGTTGTTTTACGGTAACAATCATTTCCGGATGCTGTTGTGCATACGCAAACAAGGCGGTACCAATAAAAAAGAACACCATGCTCACCGGCACATACCAGTATACACATAACCAGATACTGCGGGAAGCTTCTTTCTCTGAGCGGGCGGTATGATAGCGCTGCACATAGTTCTGGTCCATCCCGAAATTATTCAGGTTAATAAAAAATCCGTAGAGTAATACCACCCAAAAAGTGGAGGTGCTCACATCGGCAGGATTAAAACTACCCAGTGAGAATTTGGCGTTGGCCATTCCTATCCTGAAAATATCGGCGATGCCATTATTCATCCCGGTAATCACCAGTGCCAGGATAATCAATGCGCCGGCTGTTTTAACAATGCCCTGCAATACTTCCGTCCAGATAACCGCTTCCATTCCGCCCAGTACGGTGTATATAATAATGCAGCCGCCGGTAACGGTCATGATTACACGCATTTCCAAACCGGTGAGTGCCTGTAGTGCCAATGCTACACCAAAAAAGATAGTGCCCATTCGTGCCAGCTGCATCAGCATAAAGCAAACCATGGCGTATGTTCTGGCCCAGGGCCCGAAGCGGCGCTCCAGGTGCGTATAGGCGCTTACCTCGCCACTGTGCCGGTAAAATGGCACAAAATACTTTGCCGCAATAAAAGCGGCCAGCGGCATCGACAGGCTGAATACAAATGCATTCCAGTTGCTGCCAAAAGATTTGCCAGGTACCCCGAGAAACGTATTACTGCTTAAAAACGTAGCGTACAATGACAGGCCCAATGCCCAGCCCGGAATAGTTCCGGAGGCTGTTGTAAATTGCGCGGCGTTCTTGTTTTTCCTGGAAAACCACAACCCCGTCAGAATCATACAAAGCAGGTAAATCACAATGACAGCCAGATCAATGAAAGGCATTTGGTGCATAGATGTTCGCTATTGGTTGATAATTTCATACGTGGAAAATAAAAATTGTCGTGCCGCTTTCTACTGCTAAGGTTGGCTTTTTTTTCTTATCAAACAATGTTATCTATTATGAAAAGAATGGCTTAAATTACTATCGCCATGAATCACCTTGCTGCCAACACACCCACGACATGGATACTGCCTGAGCACCTGAAACGCAAGCTGGAAAAGCATCCGCTTGGCAGAAATCTTTTTATTACCAGCATCGGCCTCTATCCTGAAAATACTGCCAGAGAACCCGGGGAAGTGAAGGGGGCAGCGGTATTTACGCTGTTATATTCCGCACATGGGAAGGGCTGGCTGGAAGTGGGTCGAAAAAAAACGGCGGTAAAAACCAATCAATACCTGCTCCTGCCTGCAAACACTGGTTTCCGTTCTGGCCCTGCTCCGGAAGATCCCTGGCGCCTGTACACCGTGCAATTTTCCGGGCTGCTGGCAGCCGAAATATACCGATATCTGGGTACAGCCGGGAAACCCCGTACCATCCCACCGCTGGTAGGCAGGAATGCACAGTTCGATGATATTCTGCATCACCTGGACCTCATGAATAACATAGAAAATTTGTTGTACGCCAACTTTCGCTTCTATAGTTTTCTCGGCACCTTCCGGCTCAGCGTATTTAATTACATGAAAAAGGGGGCAGATAATATTATAGAGCAATGTATCCAACTGATGAAACAACAACTGGATCAGCACCTGACGCTGGCGGATCTGTCGACAAAAACGGGTTTTTCTGCTTCTTATCTTTCTGCTTTATTCAAAGAAAAAACGCGCTACTCTCCCATTCAGCTGTTTACTTCCCTGCGCATGCAGAAGGCCAGCCAGCTGTTAAGAGAAACGGATTTTACGGTAAAAGAAATTGCGGGAGAAATGGGGTATCCTGATCCTTATACGTTTTCCAGATCGTTTAAATTAATTATGGGGGTATCGCCCAAAACGTTCAGGGATAAGCTTTGAGCGGAGCATATTTTTTCCCGCAAAGGCGCAAAGCAGCGAAGCAGCAAAGGGGTGAAAATTAATCCCCGCGTATGGCGGACTTAGAATTTGCTGCTGTATTCTTTGCTGCTTTGCGCCTTTGCGGGAAAAAATATATTGTTAAAGCCATCCCATATTTATCAGAGCATCACCACTTTGCCGCTGCGGACTGACTCGTCACAGGCAAAGGCAATACGGAGACTGTTTACCGCATCCTCCACATGTTCCGTAAGGTCTACATCTTCCCGGATGGCCTGTAAAAAATATAATTGTTCCCGATCGCATAATCCCTGGTGGTCTGGTTCTCCTTCCATCGTAATCCAGGTATCTTCTTTAACGAATTTCCCATTTGCATCCAGTGCCGCGTGATGGAAACGGAGCGATTCTGTTTTAGTGTGTGCGTCTACGTTATCCGACTTCCCGGCGCTGCCGGCATCTTTGGCTACAATAGATACTGATCCTTCCGGTCCGATTACATCTTTTACAAAGAAGGCTGTTTCGCTCATCATGGGCCCCCAGCCGGCTTCATACCAGCCTACGGAACCATCTTCAAAACGGATCTGGAGTTGTCCGTAGTTATAATTATCTGCCGGCACATCCTCTGAGAGCCTGGCGCCGATCGCATATACCTGTACCGGTTTTGAGCGGGTCATCTGGCACATTACGTCAATATAGTGTACGCCGCAGTCAACAATAGGACTCAAACTTTGCAACAGGTTGCGGTGTACCATCCACTTGCTGCCCTGACTTTGCTGATTGAGGTTCATCCGCATCACCAGTGGTTTACCCAGCTGCTGTGCCAGTTCCACAAACCGCTGCCAGGACGGATGATGCCGGAGTATATATCCTACTACCAGCTTCTTACCTGCCTTACGCGCGGCCGCGGCTACCCGCTCTGCGCCTGCCACGGAATCGGCCAAAGGCTTTTCTATAAACACATGGCAACCGTGTTCCAGTGCCGTAACGGCGAAGCTTTCATGTGTATCCGGATACGTGGAAATACATACGGCATCCGGTTGGGTGGCTGCTAATGCTTCTTCATAATTACTATACAGACTATAACCTCCGCCCAGCTTATCATTCAGCACCTGCTTACTGGCGCCGGTGGAAACAATACCGCAGATGTCAAATCCATCCAGGTGGTGATAGGCCATAGCATGGGAAGCGCCCATGTTGCCACAACCCACGACTAATACACGTAAAGGTTTTAATGATGCAGACATACCGGAATGTTTTATTTTTTCTTGTGGCTGGTAAGATACATTCAACGGGATAGATTTACAAATGCGAAGGTGACAGACAGCTGAAATATGTACTATATTTAAGTTTTTAAATTGTATATGAAGCATCTGAAAATAGTTTTAGCTGCGGGAGCAATGTCTTCATTATTGAGCTGCGGACAAGCCCCATCGGCCCCGGTGCAGGAAGTTAAGATGGAAACACCTGCTGTTAGCAAGCCTGTTGAAAACATAACACCTACGGTTGACCAGCAACGCAGACGTGCGGCTTCCGAAGCGATTTGTGTGGCGCATAACATTCCTGTTTATCCAAACCGGAATGCCTTGTTTGTTGCGCAGGAAGACAGTGTGACCATCCGAACAAAAGAAGAAGTGGTCACCAGGGCGCTGGCATTGTGCTTTGTAGAATTGAAAAGTGAAAGTGCAGACAAGACCGTGTTAGCAGCATTCGAGCAGCAGTACCAGGTAATGCAGTTTCTTACTGCAGCCGAAAAAACATTTGTGTTAGCAGAACATCCTACTCCCCAGGACCTGGCTAATGCCAATTGGAGAGCAGAGGGAACGCATGTGATGTTATGGGCATTAGGGTATGTAGATAGCTTGTCTTTCCCGGACGCTGTCTGTAATGTAACAGCAGATGTAGACCTCATTTCCTCGTTTACAGCCACCCAGTTCAGGGACAAAGCGAAACTAAGAAGTAAAAAGGAAATACTTGATCAGGCGGATTTGATTTTGAGATATGACTGGGCTTGCACGAGTGCTAATCTGCAACAGCAGGGTACTCCGGGCAACCTGAATCCTGAAGTGGTATTGGAACGGCATGTTGCCTTAAACTGGCTGATAAACTACATGAATCAAGCCTGGGATGATGTAAGTCCGGATACCTGATCCCTTAGATTAATACCAAAGTACCAAAGGGCAGGCATGATTATGTCTGCCCTTTGGTATTTATTACAACTGCTGCCGTTTCAGTTCTTTCACCGCATAATCTGCCGCCCGGGCGGTAATCGCCATATACGTCAGCGAGGGATTCTGACATGCAGAAGAAGTCATACAAGCCCCATCGGTAACGAATATATTTTTTGCGCTGTGTACCTGGTTCCATTCATTGAGAATAGAAGTCCGGGGATCTTTTCCCATGCGGGCGGTACCCATTTCATGGATAGCCATCCCCGGATAAGAATCTCTGTTGAAGGGTTGCACGTTTTTCAGTCCGGCGGCTTCCAGCATCGCCACAGCATCCTGGTCCATGTCTTTCCGCATTTGCCGCTCATTGTCTTTGAAATCGCAATTGAACTGCAATACGGGTTGTCCCCAGGCATCTTTTACGCTGTGATCCAGGGTCACTTTATTTTCCTCATAGGGCAGGCATTCTCCAAATCCCATCAGGCCCATTTGCCATGGCCCGGGTTCCGATAAATAATCTTTGAATGCATCTCCGATGCCCAGTTCTGCGATGCCGCGGGACCAGCCGCTTCGGTTGCTGTAGCCGGTATAGCCGAACCCACGCAGGTAGGAACGTTTGTCGTTACCCACATTCCGGAAACGGGGAATATAAAATCCGGCTGGCCGCTGCCCGTAGTGGTATTTATCTTTGAAGTCTTCCGATATACCGCTGGCGCCGGCATGAAAATGATGATCCATCAGGTAATGCCCCAGCACGCCGCTGTCGTTGCCCAGCCCCTGCGGGAAACGGTTAGAAACAGAATTCATCAGCACAAAGGTGCTGCCCAGTGTAGAGGCATTCAGGAAGATGATATTGGCATAGAACTCCTGCATTTCTTTGCTATGCTTATCGATCACGCGTACCCCGGTGGCTTTGCCTTTACTTTCATCATAAATAATGCTGTTCACAATTGCATCCGGATGCAGCGTCAGATTGCCTGTTTTCACAGCCGCCGGCAGTGTAGACGACTGCGTACTGAAATAAGCGCCAAACGGGCATCCGCGGGCGCAGCGATCACGATACTGGCACTTGCCCCTGTCGCCGATTGGCTGCGTGAGATTAGCGGTCCGGAAAATAGTCATGCGTCGGTCCGGAAATGCAGATTCTATCCGGCCCTTCACCTGCTTCTCAAAACAATTCATTTCCATGGGCGGCTGAAAAACGCCATCCGGCAAATGCGCCAATCCTTCTGCCTGTCCGCTGATACCGGCAAAAGCTTCCACATGGTCGTACCAGGGCGCCAGATCTTTATAACGGATAGGCCAGTCGATCCCGATCCCCTCTTTTATATTAGCCTCAAAATCCAGATCACTGAGCCGCAATGATCCACGGCCCCACATGATAGAACGGCCACCTACAATGTCTGGCCGGTTCCAATCGAATCGTTTTTTTTCTACATAGGGACTATCGGCATCTTTGAGCCAGTAGTTTTCGTTAAATTCTGTATATACCCGATCCCGGATCAGGTAAGGATGATCTTTTTTTTGTGTGTTGGTTAACGCGCCCCTGTGTTGTACTTCCCAGGGTGCTTTCGTGGCGGTGGTATAATCTTTAATATGCTCGAGCTGCTTGCCCCGTTCCAGCAACAATACTTTGAGGCCCTTTTCACATAGTTCTTTCGCAGCCCATCCCCCGGAAATCCCGGAGCCTACTACAATCGCATCGTACGTATTTAACCCTTTCGCTTTAAGGTTTAAGTTAGCCATACATCGGTGAATATTGGTTCAGCAGGAAAATAGGGAAATAACGGTAAAGGGAAATCTATTTTGGTATGAGCGGAAAGGCGTATTTTTTACGCTAACTAATATCTGACAATGCTACAATTTTATTTCCATCAAATTTAAAAACAGATATACCTGACAACTTTAATTCTGCTCCTTTTTTTAATCCATTGGGCAGGTCAATGGCCAGGATGGCAAAGTAGTCGATTTGAATAGTGGTTTGATCTGCTTCATGTACAAACGACCGGATGGTTTGTCTTCTTTCAGAAAGCAGGTGCCTGGATTGTTCCGCCAGTTCCTTAAAGGCAGTGCGGCCTACGAGTAACCGATCGACTTTACCCTTTGAAATATTCTCAAACCGGATGGCATCATCAAAGTCAGCCATCATTTTGTCGACATCGAAGTTGTTGTAAGCGGCGATGTAGTTATGGATGATTTGTTCTCTCTGCGTCATCGGATGCGGTCATTTATTATTAATTGGCCCGTTGTGTACTTCAAATTTAAGGTTAAATTTTATATCCTGTATGATGTCAGTGAGCGTAGTCCATAATACGGCGAATTTCTGCACAGGATAAGTCGGGAAACCGCGTACACTGTACTTGATATTCTTTCTCGTAGGCCACCTGCAGGCTATCTTTTAAGATGGAATTGCGGTTTCTCAGAAACTGACAAACCCATTGCTGGTCCCTGCTTTTAAAGACAGTTGCTAATGGAGGGCCTGTCAGCTCCTTCAACGGCGCGTGGCAACCGGCACAGTTCATCTGGAACAATGTTTTGCCGGTGATATACGTCGAGATAATAAATCTGTCGGCCGTTAAAGGAGGATTGACTGTTGTATCACTGTGCTTAAAAACGATGGTCTTGTATATTTTAAGAATGAGTTCCTGTTGCTGAACATGATGTCCCCATATTGTAAACTGATTTTTATCATGACGTGGCCGCAGGTGCATGGACACTATGCCGGGGGTATCGCCAACGGGAATCATAATGGTGGCTGGCACGCCGTTTACAGTATCTTCAGCTACACGACGATTTGCTCCTGTTTCAAAGTCAACGTCATATTCGCCATAATCAAATGTTAAACTATCTACGTTGTTGGTGAGTCCCCCACCATAACTGTCTACTCCCTCAAATTCCATGATTTTCCAATCCGGTGGCGCTTTTAACTGAAAGGCGCCAAAGTCCAATGTTTGCCAGGTATCTTCTTTAGGAGTAGTGCAGGATGCAACTAGTAACAGGCATAGTATACAGTAATATTTCACGGGGATAGGATTTGATCATAAAAGTACAGCATCCTCAGTGAAAAAATAGCTTAACATCCGCTGAAATTATCTTCACTCCATATAATTCAAATCTTTCGAAAACGTTTCCTCCATTTTCCATAGCGCCAGCAACGCCGGAATAATAGTCGCCAGTGCAATCATACCTGCTGCCTGCGTAACGCTGGTATGATCTTTTAAAAGCAAAAATAACGGGGTAAATATATTCACGCTGCCGCGCACAAAGTTAGGAACGGTAGTAGCCACGGTAGCACGCAGATTGGTCCCGAACTGCTCCGCTGCAATGGTCACAAACAGGGCCCAGTACCCGATCGCAAATCCCAGCAATAAACATAGGCCGTAAAAAACGAGGCTGCTCTGTGAGGTTTGTGTCAGGTAGATGGATACCGTAACGAGGGTAAGTATAATAAACACAAATACAGATGCACGTCTGCTTTTCAGGTACTGACTTAACAGCCCGCTGCTGATGTCTCCCAGCGAAAGGCCGATGTAGCAAAACATCACGGCTTTGCCGGCGTAAATGGTAGTAGTAAGACCCATCGCTTTCCCAAACTCAGGCGAGAACGTGACCAGTATACCTATCACAAACCAGATCGGCAATCCTATTAAAATGCAACGCAGGTATTTATAAAACATGTTGGCGGTGGTAAATAAGGCGAAGAAATTTCCACGGGAGGTGGTAGTTTTCTTCACGGCTTTAAACATCCCGGATTCGAATACATTAAAGCGCAACACCAGCAGCATTAAACCCAGTCCACCGCCAATAAAGTAGGCGATCTTCCAGTCGAACATGTCGGCTACAAAATAGGCCAGCACCGCTCCCAGTACGCCTACTGCCGATACAATGGTGGTACCATATCCCCTTATTTCTTTTGGGAGAATCTCTGCCACCAGGGTGATGCCGGCGCCCAGTTCTCCCGCCAGGCCTACCCCGGCGATAAAACGCAGCAGTGCGTACTGATCTACCGTGGTTACAAAACCATTAGCGATGTTCGCCAACGAGTACAATAAAATGGACCCGAATAAAACGGATAGTCTTCCTTTTTTATCACCGTAAATACCCCATAGTATGCCTCCCAACAGCATGCCTGCCATTTGCATATTAATCAGGTAGATGCCTTTCTCCAGCAGGTCGCTTTCCGCTATTCCTAAAGCTTTTAAACTGGGAATACGTACAATACTGAATAGTAACAAATCATAGATGTCTACAAAATAGCCCAGGGCGGCGACTATCACCGGGATAGAAAATAATTGTCTGACTTTTATGTTGGCTTGGTCCATGCGTTGAAAAAGGTTACGTCAGCATAAAGACGTTAAATAAAGACAGGCTAATCCGCTGGAAGGGATCTTTTTTTTGACAAAACCGAACGGCGCTATCCCGCTATTCATTATTTTTTTCCGTATTGCGTAAATCATTTTCCCGATTTGAATAACGGGGAAGGCGATCAATGAACAACTTTACACCTGAATTGATCACACGCAACCAAACCACACTTTAAATGTTTCATCGACTTTTTCTTTTGATGACCTGTCTGCTTGTCGGTACCCACCTACATGCACAAACGGCAAAAGATAATAACGGCGCCATTAAGGGCACCATTACCACCAGTGACGGCAAGCCTGCGCCGCTCGTTACCATCAGGATTAAAAATGCCAAATGGGGCGATATCAGCAACGAAAAGGGTGTATATGCCATCAAAAATATAAAACCCGGCACCTGGACATTGCTTGTCAGCGACCTGGTATCTATAGCAGAAGAAAAACAAATCACTGTTAGCGCCGGACAAACGAGCCAGGTAGATTTTGTATTAAAAGAAAATGCGGCACAGTTACATGAAGTGACTGTATCATCCCGGAATATTAACAAGGAAAACAAGTCCGTGGCCAAAATGCCATTGGAAAAACTGGAAAATCCCCAGGTATATAATACCGTATCTGCCGATTTGATGAAGCAGCAGGTGCTCTCTAATTACGATGATGCCCTGCGCAACGTGCCGGGTATCACCAGAACCTGGGAATCTACCGGCAGAGCGGGCGACGGCGCCTCCTATTTTGCGCTTCGAGGCTTTGATGCACAACCATCCCTTTACAACGGTTTGCCCGGTATCACCAGCGGCAATCCTGATCCTGCGGACATCGAATCAATAGAAGTCATCAAAGGGCCGTCAGGCACTCTTTTCGGCGGTAGCTTTCAGGCTTATGGTGGCATGATTAACACCATTACCAAAAAACCATATGATACTTTTGGAGGAGAAGTTACTTACAACACCGGTAGCTTTGACTTAAACAGGGTCACCTTTGATATCAACACCCCGTTAAGCAAAAAGAAAAAGATCGCACTCCGGCTGAATGGCGCCCTGCATAGCGAAAACACGTTCCAGGATGCGGGATTCAAGAAATCTGTCTTCCTGGCGCCCTCTTTTTCCTATGAAGTCAACAGCCGCTTATCTTTCAGTGTGATGGCAGAAATTCTGCAGGAAAAAAGAGCCGTTGCACCGGTGTTCTTCCAATCCAACCGGGATGCGCCACTGGATTTCAAAACCGTGGAAGAACTGAACCTGAACAACAAGTTATCCTTTACCAGTAATGACCTCACCATTCGTAATCCACGCTTTAACATGCAGGCGCAAATGTTGTATAAGCTCTCTTCCCAATGGAAATCACAAACCGTAGTATCTACCGGAAGAGTTAAATCCGACGGTATTTACACTTACATCTGGGACGATGTGCCGGGTGATAAATGGTTTCAACATTATTTTCATTATGAAAATCAAAAGACCAATACCCTTGATATCCAGCAAAACTTCAACGGCGATTTCAAAATTGGCAACATGAGAAACCGCCTGTTGGTGGGATTGGATTACTACCATCGTCATGTGGTAGAAAACAGCTCCGGATGGGCTTCTGCAAGAAACGTGACCGCCCCCGGAGAAATAGGTTATTTTGATCCGGCCACCGGCGATCCGCTGCCCCCGGTTGATTTAACCATGGACGCCATCAAACAACTGCTGGCGCCACAGGATAGCAACAGGAGCAACATCTCCAACAGCGCTTACAGCGCCTACTTTTCCAATGTACTCAATATCACACCGGCATTGAATGTGATGGTGAGTTTACGTGCCGACTACTTCGATTCAAAGGGCGACAAAGATGATCCCACAGACGATTATAACCAGTTTGCGGTATCTCCCAAGTTTGGTGTGGTATATCAGCCTATCCTGAATAAAGTATCGCTGTTTGCCAATTATATGAACGCATTCATCAACGTGGCGCCTCAACAGGTATCCAATGCAGATGGTGGCGACAGCCGCGTAAAATCTTTCAGGCCTGAACATGCCAACCAGTTCGAATATGGTGTTAAAACCATGCTATTGGATGGCAAACTAACCGGTACCGTTTCTGTGTATGATATCAAAGTATCAGACCGGGTAATGCCTGATCCGGTGAACGTACACGACTATACGCAAGGTGGCAAAGTAGGCAGCAAAGGGATTGAATTTGAAGTAAGTGCCAATCCCATCAACGGTCTGAACATACTGGCAGGTTATAGCTACAACGACACCAAAATTATTTCCGGTGCTAAAGATGATTTTTATGGTCAACCAGGCAGAAATCCAGGCGGACAAGGTCCTCAACATCTCGCTAACCTTTGGGCTACCTATAAATTCAGTAACGGCATACTGAAAAATTTCGGACTCGGCTTCGGCGGCAACTATGGCGGCGTGTATAAAGTAATTGACAATAGTAAAACAGGTGTGTTTTTATTGCCTTCCTATACTTTGTTAAATGGTACTGTTTTCTACAATGCCAGAAAATTCAGGATTTCATTTGCACTGAACAATATTACCAACGAAGTTTATTACACAGGATATTGGTCGATCAATCCACAAAAACCAAGGAATTTTGCCGCAGGTTTTGCGTATAAATTCTAAGAAATATTCATGCTGAGAAAAGCCTTCCCGTTGAGAAGCGGGAAGGCTTTTCTCAGCTATCTCCACTGGCGTACCGGCAATCCTTTAAATAAGCTACACCAATTTACTCAGCACTTCCCGGTTGAATCCCTGCCATTCATCCATCCTGTTTTCCTTTACTTTTTGCACCCAGTAAGGATCTGTTAAGATACTTCGCCCCACTGCGACAAGGTCAAATTCGTTGTTATCCATTCGGCGCAGCAGCTCATCCAAAGCGGCGGGTGATGAATTTTCACCGGCATACACCGAAGTGATATCTTTATCCAAACCAACGGAACCCACTGTGATGGTAGCTTTGCCGGTTACTTTTTTCGCCCATCCTGCCAGGTTCAGATCGGAGCCGTGGAATTCCGGTTCCCAGAATCTGCGGGTGGAGCAATGAAAAATATCTATGCCGGCATCTGCCAGCGGTGTTAACCAGGATTCCAGTTCCTGTGGCGTTTTGGCCTGCTTGTGATGATAATCTGTAAATCTCCATTGCGATATGCGTATGATCAGGGCGAAATCTTCCCCTACCTGTTTCCGTATTTCTTTGATCACTTCTACGGCAAAATGTGTACGTGCGGCCAATGTTTTGCCACCAAAAATATCGGTCCTGGTATTGGTATCTTCTCCGAAAAACTGATCAATAAGATACCCATGCGCACCCTGCACTTCTATACTGTTGAACCCCATCTGCTTTGCATGAGCAGCGGCACGGCCAAAAGCGGCGATGGTATCGGCAATATCGGCATCTGTCATAGCACGACCGTTACCTACACCCGACGGGCCTTCAAAAGGAACCGGTGGCTGCCATCCGGAAGGTGAAGCATCCTGGATGCCGGCATGCCAAAGCTGTGGCGCCATTTGACCTCCTGCCGCCAATACGCTGTTGATCACTTGCTGCCAGCCCGCTAGTGAGGTTTCACTGTAAAACTTCGGGACATTGGGATCTTTTGAGGAAGATGGACGGTCGATGACCGTTCCCTCGGAAATGATCAGTCCTACCTCTCCTTCGGCCCTTCTCTTGTAATAGCTGGCCACATCGGCAGTTGGAATCCCTCCCGGCGAAAAAGAGCGGGTCATCGCGGACATTACAAAACGATTCTTCGTATGCAAAGACTTCAGGTGAAATGGCCTGAATAAACTGGTTGTATTCATATTGGCTTTGTTAAGGAGTTATTTGATTTCCACCTCATAACGATCGAAACGATCAGAGGGGGACAAATAACTTTACAAAGCACTATTCACGGTAAAAACGCTGCAGGTGACCTTCTTTCGTAAAACTAATGAAATAGCGTTCCCGGCTGCCATTGAGCGATTGGGGATACCAGTTGAAGGAATTATTTTCAAATATGCCGTATATGTGGGAAGCGGGAACTGCCCCGATGATGCTATCTGCTTTCAAACGATAATTCCGGCACACTGCTGCTACACTGGCAAAACTGATATCATCCAGTTTTATCAACCGTTTTTTGATAGCATCGTGTACAGAGAGTTGCACCGGTGTGGGCGCCTGCCATTTTCCATGATTAAACTCGTATTCATCAATGTATTCCGGATTTTGCGGATGCTGCACTTTGGTTATGATCCTGCCATCATCATAAAAATGAATGGCTTCAAACAGATAAATAGTCTTTCCAGCGAAAGCCGGTAAACGACGAAGCTCCTCTTCTGCCGTTTTCAATCTGGAGGCATCCGCCAGAAAACCATCACTGCCGGTTGTTACAGCAGAAGAAGTAACAGTACTGCTGGTAGTAGTAGTGACGGTACTGCTGCGCTCCGCCATCCTGGTAGCGGTACCTGTTCCCACGGTGGGCCGACTACTATCTGTGGGATGACCATAGAAGGTATCATGAATAGAGTCCCGGAAAGACTGGCAGGACATGCAGCCGCTCACTAACCCTATCATTATTATTTTTTGTAGACGCATCTTCATCATGTTTAAGCTTCCACGTCACTGGCAAAGGCTATCTGCTCCGGTTTATCTTTCAGGTAAAAAACCGGAATGGTAGCCTGTTTGGCAATTTCCAGCTCCAGCAGCGGAATTATTTTCTTTAACGAGGCGTTATGGCTTACACCAGCCGTATCCTGGTACTGTAGTTCAAACCGTAGCTGCGGCTGTTCATTAATATACGTACCCGTTTGTGAAGCGGATACAATCCGGGCATCCGTACGTATGCCATAATATTTAAATCGCAACAGGGCCGCTGGTGAGCCGCCAATGAATGATAATAATTTCATCAATCCCCAGCGGGTCGACAATAAAATAAGTGGGATGATGATAAGCGGATGATAAAACCTTAGAAAACGCCAGCCCAGTCCACTATTCTCCAACGTATAGGCATAACAGTAATACCCCGCTACCGCGGCTGCCACAGCCAACCAAACGAAAAACAACAACAGGATCCTTCCGGTTTTCATACTCACTTTTACGCCATCCGGGATAATCGGCGGAATGGCTTTCAAAGCAGGATCAATGCGCAGCTGGATGGTTTTACCTTCTTCATATCGGCGGAGTACAGGCTGACTATCATTCACGACTAACTTTTCGGTAATATCTGTACCAACGAAGTTTTTTAAACTACAAACAATTTCTTTGGTGTCGAAGCCATTGCCGGAGGACATCAGCGGCTGACTTTTGATAATCCGGGATTCCTTGCTAACACCGGCGGTTAAAAGACGACTTATATTCTTTTGCACGATAAAGGGCATCACTACCCATTTCCGGAACCAGCCCACCAGCAATATGCTCCACAACAGCACCGACAACGCCAGGTAAATCATGGCCAGCCATGGATTGGTGTCCACTTCCACGAGCTTGTACACCGTCATGTAATAAATGAACAATGGGAATGGTATCGCAAAGAAAAGGATGTAAATGACCCAGAAGTACTTCCAAAAACCTTTCATGCAACTAATTTAATGATAAAATGTAGCGGAAACGTATCTGACAATTTTTTCTTATTGTACCACTTCAGCCCCTTCTTTCCGGCTCAGCATAAACACGCGGAACATCACCACTCCACTGATCAGGATCAGGAATATATAACTAAACGAAAGATGCCGGCCGTCGCTGGCAGGTAAACAATATAGCAGGCCATAACTCAGAATGGAAACAATCACGTAAGATAAACCACCCGTTAGGCCTCCGGCAATACCTGCATTTTTCGGAAATTTCTGGAGACAGAAAGTGAAATAATTATTATAGGTAAAACCTGCGCCCACATGCACCAGGAAGGCAAACACCAGTATGGTCCACATCTCCCTAAATAACGAAAAAGTGAGTAGTAGCGCCAACGCGGCCAGCAGCTGCAAGGTTACATTGACACTCATTTTTACAGGGAACGGTTTGTTGATCATCCCCTTGCCGAGAAAGCCACCTACCATCCAGGCAAATCCCAGCAGCAGCGAGCAATACCCGGTTACCACCGGTGAGAGATTAAAAAAATGTTCAATAATAAACGGACCAGACATATTGTATACCATCACCATAGAATATCCCAGGCCCAGCATCGTGATGCCCAGTGTAAAGCTGCTGGTACGCAGCATACCTACGTAAATGGACAGGATCTTTTCCGGATGGAAAGGCGTAGTATGCTTAATCGTTTCTCCACTAAAAATAAATTCCAGCAGGAATAATACCGCACCAAAAGCCGCCAGGAAATAGAAGTTGGAACTCCATCCAAAATTCACCTCCAGGTACCCGCCAATGAAAGGTGCCACAATAGGTCCGGTTGACCAGATGATCGTAAAAATGCTGAGATAGTGCTTTAGCTTCTCTCCCGAATATACATCCACAAAAAATGCGCGCTTACTCACCACCATGGCCGCAATGGTAATACCATGCAGCACCCGCATGGCATAGATCAGGTAAATACTATGTGTATTGGCAATGGTGACGCAGGACCCACAAAAGATCAGCATTGACACCAACGCAATCTTGTATCGGCCATAGCTATCGAGTAAACTGCCTACAAAAAGCTGCGATAGCCCATAACTAATCAAAAACAGGCTCAGTGTAAGCTGAGCCTGACTATTAGTGATGCCGAGGGCGTTGGTCATGCCCGGCAAAGATGGAATGTAGATGTCTGTAGCGAAGCCCGAAATAGGGATCATCGCAAATGCGAGAAGGGTGGCGATCCTAATATTCCCGTCTTTTATCCGCTTGATGTTATCAGTGCTGCTCGTCATTTTACAGTTGCTGGTGATTCGCCCGCAAAATTAGGACTTAATCACTTAAGCACCACACCCATCTTCTTTTTTATTACCTTTAAAAAAAGAATAGAAAAATGGAAAATCAAGGGCTGCTTTTTATTCCGGATATAAGCGGCTTTACCCGTTTTGTAAATGAAATTGAGATCGGGCATAGCCGTCACATTATTCAGCAACTGCTGGAAGTGTTGATCAATGCCAATGAAACAGGGCTGGAAATTTCTGAGATAGAAGGAGATGCTATCCTGTTTTATAAATTCGGGGCGCCACTGGAACTTCCCGCATTATACCGGCAGGTGGAGAAAATGTTCTGCGAATTTCACCGGCACCTGAACATGTACGACCAACGTAAAATCTGTCAATGCCGGGCCTGTATCTCCGCGATTGACCTTACCCTGAAAGTGATCACCCATTACGGCGAGTTCACCACCTACCAGGTAAAGAATTTTAGTAAATTAATCGGGAAAGATGTGATCCTGGCACATCAGCTATTGAAAAACGATATTGAACAACATGAATACTGGCTGGTCACAGATGATCTGTTAAACGGTCCGCCACCCGACCTCACCCAGTGGATGAAATGGGATACCAGCAGCAAACAAACAGAAACAGGCGACATTCCTTTTCACTATACCCGCTTAAGTGAGCTCAAAAACAGCATCCCGCCCGAGCCCGAAGCGCAGCCGGCTATTGCGGACAAAAGGAAAATGTTATCTGTGTCAAAAGAGTATACCGTAGACAGCAAAAAATTATTTTTCACCGTGGTGCATTTTGATTTTCGTCATCTGTGGCAGGAAAACATTAAAACAGTAGAAGAAGTAGCCCATTTCCTGCCCGGTGTGGGCGGTCGTCACCGGCATATCCTGCAAAACGGACAAACAGTAATGATGTACACCAGCAGCTTCGCCTACCATCCCGAAACAAAGATCCTCTTCTGCGAAACGGATGAAAAAAAGAACAGTGTTACCAGTTACACCATTGAAAAAACCGGCGAACACAGTGCCCGGCTAACCATAGATTACTATTTACCTAAAAATCCGGTTCGGCAACTCCTCTTTCAACTACAGGAGAAGCGGGAGCTGGAAGCCAGCTGGCGGCGGTCACTGAGCAAACTGGAGCCGGTGGTCACGCAGATGGTATTGCCACTGGATTTCTGATCCACACAAAATAAATTTTGAAAAGCGGGGTGATAATAAACGTATTTGGGTATAGACTATTGACTAATTTTATTTTCCCATGCAAACAATACCTGACAAAACCCTG
>NZ_DATCVJ010001061.1:0-4275 GCF_036566945.1 Chitinophaga sp.
TCACTTTAAATACCTACTGGACAAAATGATCACTGCCAAACTATCACCCGGAAGAACAGGCTGCATCGCATTGCTGCTGCTAATACTGGCAGTGAGCTTCAGCGCCTGTAAAAAGGATTACTATAATGACTCAGGATTACAGCAGGGAAAATTTGCCGGCTCCAGTTTCGAATATCTGCAATCCAAGCCTTATTACTTTGATACGGTTGTTACCATCGTGCAGCTGGCTGGCCTGGAATCAGTGATCCGGGATTCTGCGGTTACTTTTTTTGCCCCCACCGATTATGCGGTGATGCAAGCCATGAATGTGATCAATTTTGATCGCTACCAGAATTTCCAGGATTCGTTGAAACTGACCGAGGTGCCGGCAGCCGTATGGAAAAAATTTCTCTCCCGGTATATATTCCGTGATAAATACCTGTTGAAGGACGTGCCGAGATTTCAGTTTTCACAACAGGAGCTATACCCAGGCATGAACCTGGAATCCTGGCAAGGCTATGTGATGAACCTGGGCGTGGTATTTTCCGATTACAACGGTACCCGCGACGTAGGTCCACGCACCCTGGTATTAACGGATATAGGCAGCCTGGAAAAGCCGACGAATATCGTGGCTACGGTGGCCAGCTCTGATATGCAAACCCGCAACGGCGTTGTGCATGTATTGAATGCCAGCCATATATTGGGATTTGACAGCTTCGCCTTTGCCAACCTGGTGAAGGAATATTTAAAGTAACGCATTTATCATGATGAACATACAAAGACTTTCACAGTGGGGTGGTGCATTGCTGTTGCTGTTATGCGCTGCCTGCAAAAAGGATCAGTATACAGGAAAAGATCCTTACGCAGATGCTAAAGAGCCCCTGAATATCAAGATTGATAAAACGACTGCTGCGCCGGCTACCGGTAGTATAGGCACCACGGTAACCATTACCGGTAGCGGATTTCTGAAGTACAAGGATAGTGCAATGGTCATCAAATTTAATGATGCACCCGGAGATATTACCAGCGTAACAGAATCCACTATTACCGCCAAAGTGCCGGAAAATGCCAGCACGGGTATTATTTCCCTTACCGTAAAACGACAACTGTTTGCCGGACCTTCTTTTCGTGTAACCGGTCCCGTTACTATTGATCCTTTATTTCATTCGGTACCCGGTGCCGCGAAAAATTTCGTGTCTACCATTTCTTTTGTACCCGGTGGTAAATATATTATTGGAGGCGACTTTGAAGACTACGATAACTCCGGCGCTAAAAACGGCTACCGCGGACTGGCACGTATCAATGCGGATGGGAGTCTTGACCGCGATTTTAAAGTAGGTAAAGGGATTGCCGGTTATGTTAACAGCATTGCCGTGCAGGCTTCCGGAAAATATATTGTTGGAGGAAGCATCAGTAATTATGATGAACGTTTTAAAAGCGGTTATGTACGTAACATTGTACGCTTGCATCCCAATGGAATGTACGACAGTACCGTAGTGACAACCGCATTAGGTAACCATGATACGGTGCCCGGATTAAATGCTTACCTCGATGGTAATATCGATAAGATCCTGCAAACACCTGACAGTGGTAAGCTGGTACTGGTAGGTAACTTCTCCTACTTTATGCGCAGAGACTACAGCGGTATTTCAGTAGATGGAAAGCGTGATTCTATCCTGGTGGATAGTATTCGTATGGAAGGCGTGATGCGCCTGAATGAAGACGGCAGCTTTGACGCTACGTTTAACTACGATGCTGGTCGCCGCCGCAGTTATGAAGGCGCCAATGGACCTATTGCCACAGCGATTATACAGGCAGATGGAAAGATGCTGCTCGCGGGATCTTTCACCCGCTATCACAATCAACTAACGGGTAGGGTAGTACGATTAAACCCTAATGGCGAAATTGACCCCACCTTTAATATGGGCGCCGGTCCGGACGACAGGGTATTAATGCTTACCCCGCTGAAGGATGGTCGTTATCTTATTGGGGGCTTGTTTTCTAAAGTGAATGGTAAAGAGGCACACCGACTGGCAGTGTTAAATGCTGACGGTTCGTTGTATGATGGCTTTAGCGTAGGCACCGGTCCGGATGCAGGTCCTGACGGCAGTCCCACTACGGCCATACAGCTGAAGAACGGAAAGATTTTCGTGAATGGATTCTTCGATACATTCTCTGGTGTGAAACGCGGTGGTACTATCATCCTCGATGAAGATGGAAAGATGAGTAAAGGATATAATTCCATGGGAGCAATTGACAACATGGTGCTGGACATGTTGAATTTACCGAATGGCAACGGCACTATTATGGTGGGTCGGTTTTTAGGCTATGACCAGCTGCCACTGAACCGTATTATGTTACTACGATATTAATAGATATGATGAAAAGATTATTTCCCTTGCTATCTGGTTTGCTGATTTTGCTGGCAGCCTGTTTCAAAGAAAAAATGGCCGTCGTAGGTCCGCCGGGCGACATTGATCCTAAAGATACGACCAACGCACCGGTGAATAGTGTGATAAAGCGGAAGGTATTATTCATCGGTATTTCAGGCGTTCGCGGAGATGCACTGCGTAAAGCGCAGGCGCCTAATATGATGGGGTTGTTACCGCATGCCATTTATAGTTTTGATGCACTTACGCAGGCACCCACCAACAGTGGCGCTACCTGGTCGTCGTTGATGACCGGCGTATGGAGCAATAAACACGGCGTAACTGACAATACATTTTCGGGCAGCAATTTTACCCGCTATCCCATTGGTTTAAAATACCTGAAAACGCTGGCGCCGCAGATGCGTACGGTTTCCGTGCAATCGTGGCCGGAGTTAAATACCCTGTTGTTTGCCAATGCCGACCTGAAAGTGAGTTTGCCGGACAACGATGCGGCGGTGCGTGACACTACCGTAAACCGGATTAAAACCGACCCGGCAGATGTGGTGATAGCAGGGTTCAGCAGTGTACAAACAGCTGCACATAATAATGGCTACGGATCGGATGTACCCGAGTATATGAATGCCATTACCACGGTAGATGGCTACGTAGGTGATTTGCTGGCGGCGATTAACAGCAGGGCAGCAAAAGATAAGGAAGACTGGCTGGTGATCATTACCTCCGATCATGGTGGTATTGGGAACAGTGAGGGCAGCAGTTCTTTTGCAGAGCGCAATATTTTTACCATTTTCTCGAATGCAAAATTTGGGAAGCGGGAAGTGGTGCCGCCACTGAATTCACTGAAAGCTGTGCGTTATGCAGAGATAGGAGATTACAGCTATTCGAAAGATCCGTTGTATAATTTTGATAGCATCAAGAAGTTCACCGTGGCATTATCTATCCGTACTGCCGGCTTCGATGGTGATCCTCCTTTTATAGGTAACAAGAGCTGGGCCAGTGGTAATAATGCCGGCTGGTTATTGTGTCCGAGAGGGAGTAACCAATGGAAGTTTCAGGCAGGAGACGGCGCCGGAGGCGCCAGGGTGGATCTTACCGCTACTGGTCCCGCTATTACGGATAACCAGTGGCATACCATCGCAGTTACCGTAGACCGGAGCAGTGCGCCGGGTACTGTAGTCATGTACCAGGATGGTTTGCAGGTAGGTACCAGTTCTCTCAACAATCTATCGCCATTTGCACCAAAATCTGCTATGAAGCTGGTGGTGGGAGATGATATTTCCGGCACCTACAGATACACCGATGGTGGCTCCGATTTCCAGCTGGCGAATATTCGTATATGGGATACCGTATGGGCAAAGCCGGATATGAGCAAGTACAATCATTGTGATACGGTGCAATCCGGCAATCCTTATTATTCGCGGATGATAGGCTGGTGGAAAGGAATTGAGAATACCGGCAGTGTGCTGAAAGATGCCAGTCCGTTTAAAAAAGATCTGACGCTGAACTATACGCCGGAATGGGTATCGCAGGAAATTGATTTCTGCAATGTGGCGATACCGGCGCCGGTGCCGCAGAGTGTGGATATCATGCCAACCTTATTATCCTGGCTGCATATTGCGGTGGACCATGGATGGAATTTAGAAGGGGTTTCCTGGCTACCGTAATTTATCAGTGACTTTAAAGATTTAACATGAAGAGATATTTATTATTACCTGTTTTAGCTGGTGTACTGTTGCTTGCCGGCAGTTGTAATAAGCCGGTGTTATTTGAACATCCGGTGACCACTGATTCTTTGCCGGCTGCTATTAAAAAGAAGGTATTGGTGATTGCCATAGAAGGAGGGAGGGGACAGGTGGTAAGAGATGCGGCCATTCCGAATATTACTTCCCTGCTGCCGAATAGTGTGTAT
>NZ_DATCVJ010001062.1:0-2231 GCF_036566945.1 Chitinophaga sp.
TGTGAAAGGTACCAATCCGGAAAACGCAGACATTCCGGGACAGCATAATGCCAACGAAACACTGATCAGGAAAGAGTATTACAAACAAACTTACCTGCTCGGCGTACGCTACAAATTATAAACGTATTCAAAATATTCATCGTCATGAAGTTTAAACAAATTCTTTGCCTCGCCGCATTCATCATAGCTATCGCCAGTGGCTGTAAAAAAGCCAACCTATACGTAGACCTTACCGAGAAGCCGGCAGACACCACCGGTATCAATGGGGAAGTATCTGGTGTATGGTCCAAATTCAGCACCATACACGTGTCTGACGACATCATTATCCCGGAAGGCAAAACGCTGATCATTGAAGAAGGCGTTACCATTATCATGGATACGCTCAGCAAACCGGAAGTGATTGTAAAAGGCAATCTTTATTCCATGGGAACACCCGAAAGCCCGGTCACATTTACCATCGACGAAAAGGGACGCACCGCAAGCAACCAGTTTGGCAAGCAATGGGGTGGTATTCTGGCCGCACCTACCTGCGCGGAACTGTTGCTGGATAATACCATCCTGGAATACGGCGGATCTACTACCACAGAATCTTCCACCTCCGTAAAAATGGGGTTATACAAAGCCACCAGCGGCGAAAATCTGCCTGCTTTATGGTATAGCAACGTAAATGGTAAACTGGTGGTAAATAATTGCATTTTCAGGAATTTCAATGAAGACTGTACTTATATAGAAGGCGGTAAAATCATCTTCTCTAATAATCAGTTTTACTGCACCGGCATCACTGGTGGAGAAGGTATCAACATCAAATCCGGTTGTGTCGCTGACGTAGCCTACAATCTCTTTTATGCGACCAACACCAACGCCCTGAAGTTGTCTAACTCCGGCGAACGTACGCCGCAGGCGCATGTAATTGCCTACAACAATACCATCCTCAACACCGGCTGGAGAAGACCCACCGTGAAAGGTGGCTCCGTGTGGGTAGAAGCAGCAGTATTTGTAGAATTGTACAACAACCTGTTTGCCAACGCACGTTTTGGTATTAAGAGAGATACCAAAAAAACAGAAGATGCCCGCTCCGTGATCAGCAACAATCTTTATTATGGATTTGACCAGGCAACGGTAGATCAGTTCCAGCCTTCGAAAGAAATAGTAGCTGGTAAAAACGATATCATTGGTACCAAAGCAGGTGACAACGATCCTAAATTCGTTAGCTACCCGCTGAACACGCCTATGAATAATGCTACTTTTAACGGTAGCTGGAACTTCCACGTACAGGCCGGATCACCCGCTATTGGCGCAGGGATCACTACCTTTGTTCGTAACTTCCCTAACGGCGTAGGCATGGAGAAATATCCCTATCCTTCTCCCGATCCTTCTTCTACTATTGGTGCTTTTTCTGCTAAAAACTAACATTGATGACTAAACGCAATATATTATTATTCACAGCAGTCCCCGGACTGCTGTGTTTTCTGGCCTGTGCCAGACCTGCTACTAAAGCAAACGATCACGGCACTACGAAAACAACTAACGGAAACGATACCACGAATACAGCTGTTAACGCCAACGTATATACGGATACTGCCAGGGCCATTCAGCCGGCCATCATCACCGAACACGTACAATTCGATTCAGATGATCCGGCCATCTGGGTAAATCGCGCCAATCCCGCACAAAGCCTGGTGATTGGCACCGATAAATCTGCGGATGGCGCCCTCTATGTATTTGACCTGCAGGGAAAAATAAAGCAGGTAGTACGTGGCCTGCAACGTCCTAACAACGTAGACATTGCCTATGGCCTGCTGCTGAATGGAAAACGTGTAGACTATGCCGTTACCTCCGAACGTATCACCCATAAACTCCGCTTCTTTTCACTGCCGGATATGCAACCTATTGATGATGGTGGCATTCCGATCTTTGAAGGCGAAACAGGCAAGCAATACCGCGATTTAATGGGGATAGCGGTATATACCAGCAAAAGTGGCCAGCAATATGCCATTGCCGGACGAAAAACCGGTCCTCAGGATGGTACCTATTTATGGCAATACCTGCTCTCCGACAACGGCGCCGGCAAAGTAAAAGCCACGTTGGTGCGTAAGTTTGGGCACTATAGCGGCAAAAAAGAAATAGAAGCGATTGCGGTAGATAACGAAGCAGGATATATCTACTATTCGGATGAACAATACGGTGTAAGGCAGTATTATGCAGACCCGGAAAAAGGCAATGAAGAACTG
>NZ_DATCVJ010001063.1:0-2201 GCF_036566945.1 Chitinophaga sp.
TTTTTAAAAATGTTCCGCATAATAGAATAACTTTATTTACTTAACCGATTAAGTAACAAAGGCTATCATATGGAAAATGTCACCATCAGGATGCTTGCGGAAAGGCTGCAGTTATCTACCGCTACTATTTCCAAAGCGTTGAATAACAGCCATGAAATCAGCGGGGAAACCAAGCAGCGGGTGTTGGCACTGGCCGCTGAACTCAACTATGTGCCTAATCCTTATGCCAGCAGCCTGAGAAAAAAATCCAGTCATACCATTGCAGTCGTCATTCCGGAGGTAGCCGACAGCTTTTTCGCCGAAGCCATTAACGGCATCGAATGGGTAGCCCAGGAAAAGGGATACCACGTACTGATTTACCTTACCCATGAAAATTTCGGGAAAGAACAGGCGATTCTGAAAGACTTTCAGAGCGGGCGGGTAGACGGTATACTGATTTCCGTTACCACAGAAACAGCTGCCACCCAACATGGACTGGAGCAACTGGTCAAAGAAATACCCATCGTTTTTTTTGACCGGGTATGTGAAAGTGTAACCGCTGCCAAAATCACTACCGACGATGCTACTGCTGCCTATAAAGCTACCTCCCACCTGATTGCCGGCGGATGCCGGCATATTGGACTCTTATCTGTTTCCAGGCACCTTTCTATCAGCAATCGGCGCGCAGAAGGCTTTCAGCAGGCATTGGCCGATCATCAGCTTCCGGTAAACAGCTCGTCCATCACCTATTGCTCCAACGATCCGGTGGCCACGCATCAACTGCTTAAAAAAGTATTCCGCGAACAACATTACGATGGCATCATTGCCACCACGGAGAAACTGGCTACCGCTGTTTACGAAGTATGCGAAGATTTACAACTGCGCATCCCGCAGGATCTGCAGGTAATTGGGTTCTCCAATCTCTCTACTGCCAGGTTCCTGAACCCATCACTCACCACCATTTCCCAGCCCGCCTTTGATATGGGAAAAGCCGCGGCAGCACTGCTATTCAAGGCATTAAAAAACAGCAGCTTTGCATTGCAGGAACAACAACAGGTCATTCCTTCTTCGCTGATCATCAGAAATTCCACCACTGCGACTTGATAAAAAACATACAATTAAACTTAAATAAGTTGCTGTTATTTTGCATCTTAGCGCCCACAATACCGAAAATAGTATATCCCTTACCGTTACTTGAAATGAAAAAGACTGTCATGTTCGGCAAATTAATACGCTGGCCTAACCTCGTATTTATACTGCTTACGCAATCCCTCCTGCAATACTGTGTCCTGATGCCTGGCTTTGTGCAATCGGATCATCACCGGCCCTTATCACTCCCTTGCTTTTTGCTGATCGTTTTTTCTTACGTTGCCCTGGCAGCAGCAGGATATATCATCAATGATTATTTCGATCTGCAGATCGACCAGGTAAATAAGCCTGAGCGGGTGTTCATCTCACTTAATGGTATCTCCAAACAACAAGCCCTTGTGAGTTATTGGGCGCTCAATTTACTGGCCATAGCAGCCAGCATATATGTGGATATAAAAACAAATGCCCGGATGGCCGGCATCAGCGCGGCGATTTGTGCCGGGTTGCTGTATTACTATTCCCTCTCACTAAAAAAGCGGTTACTGCTGGGTAACATCCTGGTGGCGGCCATCACCGCCTGGTCCATCATGGTGCTTATTTGCCTGCAGGGCATTCAATGGCCCTTCTTTTCAGATAATTTCCACCTGGAAAGAATGACCCAGTGTACGTTTTTATATACCCTCTTTGCGTTTATCATCTCCCTGGTAAGGGAAATTGTAAAAGATATGGAAGATGTACCCGGCGATATACAATATGGCTGTTATTCGATGCCGATTGCCTGGGGAATCCCCGCGGCCAGGGTGTTTGCCATCGGCTGCCTGACGGTGCTGCTGATGATGCTGCTCATTACAGGCATTCACTTAGGAGCCTCGTTATCGTGGGTGTTCCGGCTTTATTGTGGCGTGTTTATTTTACTGCCGCTGCTGCATATCAGTCATCAACTGCTAAAAGCTGATACCACGGCGGATTTCCGAAGGCTTAGTCAACAAATAAAAGGCGTAATGCTTACCGGCATTCTTTCTATGGTGTTTTTTCTATTCTAAACAACAGCTGTCCATGGCCTGGCATGTTGATAAACAAGGCGGATACAATACCATAAATTCCCGGGCTTTTCCATGTCTACAATCAGCGCC
>NZ_DATCVJ010001064.1:0-6151 GCF_036566945.1 Chitinophaga sp.
ATAAAAGACCTCGGTACGCATTTCAATGTAATGGCATACAGCGATGAAGCCACCGTGCAAACTACCCTCATTGAAGGAGCTGTAGCCGTTTCTGATGGCGGCAAAGCCACGCTTTTAAAACCCGGTCAACAGGCCGTGCGCAACAAAGGTAAATCCACGGGGATAGTAGTACAGGAAGCAGATACAGATCAGGCGATTGCCTGGAAGAATGGAGAATTTTATTTTAGTCATACCAGCATTTACGACATCATGCGGCAGGTATCCAGGTGGTACGATGTAGATGTGCATTACCAGGATTCGCCAGATGCTTACCTGAGTGGCAACATCCGGAAGAGTGTAAATGTATCGGAAGTATTCAGGATGCTGGAACTGGCGGGCAACGTTAAATTCAAAATAGAAAACAGAAAGGCGACTGTGATGAAACAATACTAGGCCACTTTAATATCGACCAACAAGGAGAAAGTAATATAGACGCTAAAATTTCACGACACTAAAATTCCACCGGCACCAGCATGAAAACGTAGATTCCACGACACAAAAAAACCAGGAACAGGGCAAATGTTCCTGGCAGGTTCAGTCTCGCATTAGAATTCTTGCGGAATTATTAATTCAAAACGTAAACTTCACGAAAGTATGCAATTGTACGCACAATGCAAATGCAGGCGCATGCCTGCCATTTGCCTATCCAAAATTTTCCTAGTTATGAAATTGACGATGTTTCTGACCATAGCTGTTTTCCTGCAGGCCAGTGCAACGGGATTCTCCCAGGAGAAGATCACACTCTCAGGCAGCCATGTTCCTTTGGAAAAAATATTTAAGAGTATCCGCAAGCAGAGCGGGTATAATTTCCTGTATAACGACCGCCTCCTTTCCCGCGCTAACCCGGTGAGCATCAATGTAACCGATGCTTTGCTGGATGATGTGTTGAAACTATGTCTGAAAGACCAGTCCCTGTCTTACGACATTATCAACAAAACCGTGGTGATCAAGGTGAAAAACCAGGTAAGCCGCGCTGAGCAGCCGGAACAAACGATTACCGTCACCGGAACCGTCCGGGATACGGCCGGTGGGCCGCTTGAAAGGGTGAATGTGCACGTAAAAGGCACTACGCTGGGGGGTACCACCGACGCACAAGGTCATTTTTCACTGAGCGTACCTAATAAGCAAGCCGTCCTGCAATTCACTTACCTAGGGTATGTTACCCAGGAAGTAGTGGTGGGCGATAATACCAGCTTTAACATCCGCCTGGCGTATCAGATCAACAGTCTTACCGACGTAGTAGTGGTAGGATATGGCCAGACGCAGGCCCGCACCCGCGTTACCGGCGCTATTTCCACCATCAAAGGAGAAGAGATCCGGACTACCAAAAACGAAAACGTGGTGAACATGCTCACCGGTAAAGTACCGGGCATGCGCATTCTGCAAAAAAGTAGTGAACCCGGCGCCTATGACAACGTGTTCGATATTCGCGGGATGGGTAGCCCATTGGTGGTGATTGATGGTGTGCCACGTGGTAGCGGTGATTTGTCCCGCATGGACCCCAACGAAATTGATAATATTTCAGTGCTGAAAGATGCCACTGCCGCTATCTACGGTGTTCGTGCAGCCAATGGCGTTATACTCGTTACTACCCGCAAAGGTTCTAAATCGCAGAACGGTAAATTTGATATCACCTATTCCGTTAATCAAAGCTGGCAGCAGTTTTTGAATACTCCTAAAACGGTGAATGCATTGGATTATATGATGCTGAAAAATGAAGGAGAGAAAAGAGATTTTGGAAATAACTTTTTCATCCAGCGGCCTCCTTCCTTTTCACAGGCGGATATGGACCTGTTCCTGAATGGTACAAAAACTTCTTCCGACTGGGTAGGTGCTACCATGAAAAATTTTGCTCCCGAAACGCAACATACCCTGAGTGTAAATGGTGGTGGTGACCGTATCAACTACTTCTTTAACCTGGGCTATATGAAACAGGATGGGTTGTTCAAAAGCGGTGATATGAACTATGATCGTTTTAACTTCCGGTCTAATATCAATGCCAGAATTACCGATCGTTTAAGGGCTACCATCCTGACTTCCGGCTACCTCGATACTAAAAATCAACCCGGCGGCAGGGGTGTGTGGGAGATGTTTAAATACACTTATAACACATTGCCAACTGATCAGATTTATGCAAATAATAATCCCGCATATCCTCACCTGGAACCGGATAACGCGAATCCGGTGGTGATTACCAATGCTGATATGGTGGGTGCTCAAAGCTATAAGAATAAAAATTTCCAGGGACAGCTGGCACTGGAATACGATGTTCCGGGCATCAAAGGATTGATGGCCAAAGGCATGTACAACTATGGCTTTAATATCAGCGATAATAACCAGGTGAAAAATTCCTACAAGTTGTATGAGTATGATCCGGAAAATAATTTTTACAAAGCTACTATTGCTGCCAGTCCTTCTACCATCAACCGCGGCTACTGGAATAATACGGCTACTTTGTTCCAGTTGTCATTGAACTATAACCGCCGGTTTAAAGAGGCACACAACGTCACCGCATTGTTATTATATGAAGAAAGTAATTCCACGGTGGATAACTTCTCTGCACAAAGAGAATTTTCACTGGGCATCCCTTATCTCTTTGCCGGTGATTTAAGTAACCAGGCTGGTTATATGGATGCAAACGGTCTTTCGCAGATTGTGACCAAAGGTATTATAGGCCGGGTAGGGTATGATTACAAGGCCAAGTATATTGTGGATTTCAGTTTCCGTCAGGATGGTTCCAGTAAGTTTGTAAATGCTCACCAATGGGGCTTTTTCCCCGCTGCTTCCATTGGCTGGCGTTTGAGCGAAGAGCCATTTATACAGCATCTCATTCCAACGCATATCCTGAACAACCTGAAGATCCGTGCATCCTATGGTAAAACCGGTGATGACGGTTCTACCGCATTCCAGTCTTTCCCCGGATATGATTATCCAAGAGATGGTTATATCATGGGTGGTACTTTCGTGAATGGTATTGCTTCCAGGGGCATCGTGAATCCTGATCTCACCTGGTCTACCGCCAAAACGCTGAACGTGGGTATTGATGCAGATCTGTACAGAGGTTTAATTGGCGGATCTGTGGATTACTTTATCCGCAACCGCGACGGATTACCTGATTCCAGGATTACCAGTTTACCGGGAACATTGGGCGCCTCCTTACCTAAAGAAAATTTAAGGAGTGATCAAACCAGAGGTATCGAAGTGTCGCTGACACATCGCAACAAGATTGGCGAAGTTTCCTATTATGTGAATGCCAATATTTCTTCTACCAGAACGAAGATGATTCATATGGAGCAAACCCGTGCGGGCAACTCTTATGACAACTGGAAAAATTCACAACAGGATCGTTACACCAATATCTGGTGGGGAAAAGAATACGCCGGACAGTTTACTTCTTATGATCAGATTTATAACCATGGTGTTAATACCGGTGGTGGCAACCAGAATGTGGTGCCAGGAGACTATTACTATACAGACCTGAACAACGATGGCGTTATTGATGCAAAAGATGAAACGCCGATTGCTGTCCGTGATATTCCGGCAGTGAACTATGGTATGACCATCGGGGCTTCCTGGAAAGGAATTGATTTTAACATGTTACTGCAGGGCGCTACACAGTTTTATGTGCAGTATACAGAACAGATGGCTAATCCGCTGATGTATAGTGGTGGCACACAAGTACAGTTCCTGGACAGATGGCATACGGTAGATCCGGCAGCGGATGTTTTTGATCCTAATACCAAATGGGTAGCAGGTTATTATCCGGCGATGAGATCACCGATTGCGGAAGGTACCAAAGCGGTACAGAATGCTGCTTACATGCGTATTAAATCGCTCGAAATTGGCTACTCGCTGCCTAAAACATGGCTGCGCAGAGTAGGTATCGGTAATCTGAGAGTATATGTAAACAGCTATAACCTGGCTACGTTTACCGGTTTGAAATATAGTGATCCGGAGCATCCGGGCGAAGTAGCAGATCCGAAAAACGGGGATCAGTGGAACTATTCACAGGGTGGTTATAAATACCCGATGAACAGAACTTTCAGCATTGGTGCGAGCGTAACTTTTTAAACAGACAATCACATGAACAACATAAAATATATACTAACAATAGCCATTGCGGGAATGTTTTTTTTATCCTGTAATAAGCTGGATGTAAAGCCACTGAATATTATACAGGATGACGACGTATTTGCCACCGAGAATGGGGTGACTGCTTACATGGCTACCTTGTATAAAAAACTGCCGATAGAAGATTTTTATTATCGTAATGAGGGAGATGGATTTAACCGTAACTGGGAACAATTCTATCATCCCGGTGCGCTCTGTGGTGAGCTGGTGGGACCTTACGGCGGTACCGGCGATGCAGCAGGCGGCTTTGGTTACTGGCCATATGACAACATCCGGAATGTGAATTACCTGATGGCTACGTTGCCTAAATATGCGGCTAATTTCGAAAAAGCAAAGATCGATCAGTGGATGGGAGAAGCTTATTTCTGTCGTGCTTACTTCTACTTTGCGTTGGTAAAAAGATATGGTGGAATACCTATTGTAAAAAATGTACAGGACTACCAGGCGCCGTTGTCTGAGCTGGAAGTACATCGTGACAAAGAACTGGATGTATGGAATTTCGTAGCAAAAGATCTGGACAGTGCGGCGCTGCTGCTGCCGGAAACCAGCCAGCGTGGCCGGGCTAACCGCTATGTGGCAGATGCGTTGAAATCGAGGGCCATGTTGTATGCAGGTACCATTGCCAAATATGGTGCAGTGAATTTTGTGGCAGGCGATGCACGTGAAAAAGGATTTGTAGGCATGCCTGCTTCCGAAGCAGATGGCTTTTTTAAACAAGCCTGGGATGCTGCCCGTTTAGTAGAAGGACATTATGACTTGTATAAAAAGAAAATGGATGATAAGGTGCAGAACTATGTAGATCTGTTCCTGGATCAAACCAGCAATGAAACCATACTTGCCAGGGATTATTCGCTGACAAGTAATACCGCACATAGCTGGGATGCTACGATGATCTGTCGTTATATGACAGCAGATGGTCTTTCCCGTGCTTATCCTACTATGGAATTAGTAGAACGTTTTACCGGCCCTCTTCCTATTGTTAACCCCGATGGAACACCCCACCGTTTTAATAATCCGGCAGAACTCATGCAAGGACTGGAGCCACGTGCGCTGGCTACTGTTTATTTCCCTGGCTCCACGTTAAGAGGATTAACTTTTGATGTACAGCGGGGCGTTTACGAGCATTTCACGGGCACTGCTGCCGCGGAGTTGGGCGTAAATCCACCTAACCTTCCTTTCCGTCATCTGGCGAGTGAAACAGATGTACTGTTCAATGGCAAAAGGATTATTGGTTTTACCGGTGTGAGTACCAAGGATGATAATAAGACGCGTACAGGGTTTTACGTAAGAAAGTATATCGATTATAACAAGCCACAATCATCGTGCGGATTATACCAGAGTACTACCAGCTGGATAGATTTGCGCTATGCTGAAGTGCTGTTAAACCGTGCAGAAGCTGCGTTTGAACTGGGCAATGCCACCGATGCATTAACGATTATTAACCAAATCCGCGATCGTGCAGGTGCAGCGCTTGTTTCCGGTACGCTCACCATCGATACCATCCGCAATGAACGTTGTAAAGAACTGGCTTTTGAAAAACAATACTGGTGGGATTTAAAACGCTGGAGGATAGCAGACAGGGTGCTGGATAATACCCGCTTCCACGCGTTGCTGCCTTATTATGTAGATGATGAAAAGAAATTTATTTTCCTCCGGGAAGTAGAAACTTTCCAGCGGTCTTACACCTTTGAAAAGAAATTTTATTACGAGCCTATTCCGGGTGGTGAGTTAGGAAAGAACCCTAATTTATATCCTAACAATCCCAACTTCTAATTTTTAAAAAAATGTAGTCATGCAAAAAATAAAAAAAGCTTTGCTGATTGGTTTGTCAGTATTATCTATCGCCTCCTGTACCAAAACAGATAATTATCCTGGTCCTAACGCAGGCTTACAGGGTAAGGTGGTGGATAAGACAGATCCTAAAGGGGGCAATTTTCCTACACAAACCGCAGGGTTTTCAATTAAACTGGAGGAGTTAAGC
>NZ_DATCVJ010001065.1:0-6127 GCF_036566945.1 Chitinophaga sp.
CCTTGTAATCCCGCTTAAAAAAACGCAGCGGGTTGTATAACACAAACGGACCTACGCTCCAGGCAGGCAACTGCTTCACCACTGTACTGCCGGCAGCGAGGTTTCTTTTCTGCAAGGCATCCGCGCCGTCATAACAATACAAGTCAAACGGCGCCCGCTCCTGCAGCCGGTTAAAAAAATGCTCTCTGTAATGTGGTACCAAAGGCTGCAAAATCGCGATCATACCAACACATTTTTATTTGCATGAATAATACTGCTCACATCATAACCATAAATAAGACGGCTGCCTTCATGAATAGAATCAAACGCCACCAGGCTGCCATCCCGCTTCCAGCGAGGATGCAAATCACAATGCAACCCGCTGCGCGTAAACGCCATCTGCTCCGGTGAGAACGCCTTTAATACCTCCTCTTCCACGCCTTTCAACAACGCACCAGCCACTTTCATATCCGGTTTGGTATCAATCATACGGTAAGTACCCAACGTAGTTTTCTGCTGCGTACTATACTGAAAAAGAAACAATGTCCGGATGCCTTGCTGATTGGGATAGGTATCGCAAATCATCCAGTCGCGGTCTACCGGGCAAAACATAGGATGACCGTCTTCCGTAATAATATCCTTTGCCAGCAACGCCGGCACAGCGTCATTCACATCGGCCAACAGCAGCCAGTTAAACGTAGCCACTGCCTTGGCTCCCTTCTCCCCATGGTACAATAGTTTCTTCAACACCTTTTTACCGTTCGAAATCAAACCTGCCGGCATCATCTTATACAACAGGGAGCCCCGCAGTTTTTCAATACCACTGCCGGTTCTGCCCCAGATGGCAATATGGGCATCATCCTTCCAGTCGAAATGACTCAAAAATCCAGTGGCCAGGCATTTCAGATCACTACCATCTGTACCGATGGTCATTAACCGCGTGGTTTCCCCACCGTCTTTCAACTTATACCGGTGTAAAAAAGCCAGTCTGTTCTGCGATGGGTTCAGCAACAAATGCGTGATGTAATGATGTCGCCCCAGCGAAGGATTCATCCTGTAATTAGCTACTGTTGCAATAGACAACAGCAGCGATTCTTCACCCGTGTACACATTATATTTTGTAATGCCGGAATCCACAGGCGCATGGACATGCGCCTGTTTGTCAGGAAGTCCGGTATAACCATATCCACCTAAACGAAAAAGTCGCGCGTAATCAATGCCGAAAGCAATGCCTTCATCTGTAATCACATGTGCAGGAACCGGCAACACAGATACGCATTTATCTTCACCTGCATCATAAATCCTTGCTCCCCACTTATCTCCCACGCGATCATTCACTATAAAAGTATCTGTCTCCCCTATCCACTGCTGCCGGGCACCCTGTGGATAATTATAGGCATAGGTGCTGCCCAGCTGATGAAACTGTTGTGCCGCATCAAAGTAGCCAACACCACAGGAAACGCGGGGATCCGGAGGTACTGTAATATCCGGCGATTGTAACGCCAGTAATTTATCACCTCCCGCATTCCATGCTACCAGGTCATGAAAACCAAAAAAGAAATCGCCTTTTCCCGCTGATAATATAAATTCCTGTTGCATAATTAATGAGTTGTAATGAACGATGAAGTATCCAGGCTTTTCTCCTTGCGCAATAAAAAAGCATGGTCATGAATTTTATTATCGATGCGCCGTATCACGTCATCTTCAGATAAATAAAATTCTGTTACCCCTTGTAATGTTTTTAACAAATCCAACTTCACAACATCCGGCGCCAGGAACTCCGCACTGATACGGTTACCCGACAATGCTTTTATTTTCTGGTGTAAAAAAGATTTGCGATATAACTTCACCACCGTGGCGTTGATATTATATAACTGAATGGCCGCCTGCCAATCCATCCACTTGAATTCTGATACGCCACTACCTTCAGTATGTGGGGTGGATAATACAAACCTGTGCCATGGTACCCGGAGTGCATCCGCCAGAATAGCGCCGTGCATTGCTTCTGCAATCACAAACTGGGAAGCTGCTATCTCCTGTAACGTATGATCTACGCCCTTTTCTGCCCTTGGCGAAATATAGTGGAAGCCTAAACGGGCACAAATGCTTTCCCAATCAACGTAAGACACCGACTTAAAATAGGGGATCACACTTACTTTATACTTCTTCTTTACATGTAGAAATTTGTCAAATTCCGGCAACTGACGAATCGCATAGGCAGCATCCGCCACATAGGGAAACTGATTATTGAAAGCATAAGCAGATAAGGGTCCCCGCAGAAAACGAATGTCCCAGCTATTATCCAGTTGAAACGTTTTATGAGCAGGTCGCACACCGGTACCAAATACAATCTTTCGTTTATCCGACAAATCACGAAACAGCGGCGATCCGTCGTATAAGATAGAACCTATACCCAGAAATACTTCCGGATCTGTTACGTTGCCTGCACCAAACAGTTTGGGCCATAGCCATCCATTCAGGTCATCACCAAAATTTCCCTTAGGATCTTTATAATAAACATAGTTCACGGTGCAATCATTTACAGGTTAGCAATACGTAATACCTTGGCAGCATAATGACTGTTGACCCACTCCGTAAAATCCACGGCGCGTTTTTCCCAGCTATGTGCCTCCCTATTCACCTTTACCGGCGCCAGTTTCCCTGCCGCCAGCTGGCTAATCAGTCCGGCCAGTGAAGCCGGTGCATTGTTGTTGAAATAATATCCCTGCTCTCCAAATATTTCCATCGGCTCTCCAATACGGCAGGTAAATACCGGTTTGTTAAAAGGAATATACATGTAGATCTTACTCGGACAACGGGCCCAATCCTGTACCGTGTCATTCAATGGTGAAATAAAGGCATTGGCTGCGGCGAAATAAGAACTCAGTTCCTCTTCCGCTGTGTATCCCAGGAACTGTACCTGCATATCCAGTTGCTTCTCCTTCACAAATGCCTTTGCTTCTTCCAGATGCCGGCCCTGCCCCAATAACAGCAGAACAACGTCTTTCCGCTCTTTACTCATCATTTCCATTGCCTGCAACATGGTAAACAATCCGTAGTTACGCGTCATGGTACCCATGTATATCAACATGGTTTTCCCCATATACGTCTCCGTTAGTTCTTTCGCGCGAATCCGGGGCGACTCCACCACATCATTGTTAAATGCATAAGGAGAATACAGCACCGGTAATTGTTTACGAAACAATTGCGCCGCCCTTTTGGTATATGTCTTACAGAGATATTTACTGGCACACAACAATCCATCCGCATACAACACAGACCAGTATTCCAGGGCCAGCATAGCATATTTACGCAGGCCCTTATTATCGGGAATACCGGATGGCAATTCTGAGTGTTCTATGAGTATCGTGGATTTTAGCTTCAACTTATTTTTTAAGATGCGATTGCGAAAGCTGAAAGAACAAAACAAAATATAGTCAGGTGCAATGTCATTTACCAACGCTGTTTTAGTACGTACTTCTTCAGCGGCAGTACCTTCCGGATAATAATACACTTTTACGGCATCACTGCATTCCATGGCAATCCGTTTCCGGTTCTCTTCACTGTCCTGTGCTATAATAGACACCTCCCAGCCTATCGACCGTAACGGTTCTGCCATGCCAATGGCCCTTTTCATGGTGGCAATGAATTTAATGTCGCCCAATGTGATGAAACATATTTTCATAGCTGTTAGTATTTTACCGTTCATATTTCCCTTCGGGAGATATGAACGCTATTGGTTCGTTTATAGGTTCCGTGTCTGACAGTTCATTTTCTTCCGCCACATAATCATAGTACGCCCGCAAGAGGATAGCGCCAATGGCGGGAATATTGAATCGTAATTGTTGTATCGGTGAAAAAAGAAAAGTCCAGATTACGCCAATCGTCATGAGTACCAACACCGGATATAACGCGGTATCTGCTGCGTGCCCGATAAGGTAAAAGCCCATTCTCAACAGGAAAATAAATACCAGCAACACGGCAATAAATCCACCTACACCGGCATTCACCCAGGCTCCCAGCAATATGGAATGACTGGGAATTAGGTGATCCGTAGAAGTAGCCAGTTGCTCATTCATCTCCTCATTCTGATACAACAACAGAATACGGTAGTATTTAAGATTATCATCTTTGGCCCAGGAGCCATGACCAAACAAAGGCGCATCAGCGATTGCGGCGAGCGCAGCAAATGTTTCGCCCCGGCCTGTCATCAACAATTCCAGCGGATTGTAAGGATTATCTAAGCGGTCTATCTGCTCAGACGCATGTTCTCCGCCTATTTCATGATTCAGCACCGCGTTTACATAACTTACATACGCAAACTGAAACAGGATAACACCCGCCAAACCGAATACCAGCAGCCGGTCACGGGTAAGGTACATGCCACTGTTAAAACAATAAATAATAATAGCACCCAAAAAAAATACCATGCCGGTGGAACGTGAATCACGCGCAAAACAAAGTAAACTATAGCCTAACAGTAAAGCCAGTACGGCTTTCCATTGGCCTTTCCGATACAATAAAAATGACAGGATGTATACGCCGTAAGACAGGATAGGTACCATTTTGAACTTGAAGTACGACATATCTCTGTCGGCGTTTTCATCTGTCCAGATAATATTTTTGATCAGGGTCATACAGAGAAAGAAAAAAATAGCCTCGTCATCTTTCAATGTTTTAAACAAAAAGAGGAAAGAGAGGATAGACATCACAATAGCGGCCCATCCCCGCATAAAATTTTCAGAAGAACTTTTCACTACCCACAGATCAGTGATCGCCTGAAACACAAAGAGTGCTACCAGCGCCATAATAATTTTCCGGAAAAACGGATATGCTTTGAAATCACGGGGATCAAATACAAAAGGCGCAGATAATAACACCATGATTTCATTGAGCTTCAACTGCCCCACCAGCGCCACGTTCACGCCGCTCAACAAAGTATACATCGCGATTTTAAGCCGGTTGAACATAGGCAGATTTTTTATCGCGTATAGCGTAGTTAACAATCTGCTGCAGTCGCAGCTGGTTTACTTCCAGGCTGTATTCCTGTAAAAAGTCCTCCTGCAAACGCTCGCCCTTATCCGTTTCACTATCAAAATTGAGCAGCGATTGCTTAAACGCGGCGGGTTCATCAGCTACAATAAAGTGCCGGCTCTTCACGCCTTCCACGCCCTTGGCGGTGCTGATAATAGGCGTTCTCAATGCCATGGCTTCCAGGCATTTCAACCGGGTACCACTACCATGCACCAACGGAATAATCACCGCGCTGGCCACCGAGATATACCACTTTACATCATCTACCTTTCCAAAGGCTACAATGTTCTCGTATTCTTCTTTACCGGTAATGCGCTTCAGTGCTTCCTTTGAACCCCTTCCCACCAGCCACAGGTCATACTTTCCGGCCAGCTCCTTATCCCATACATTTTCAATGAACCATTTCAGGCCCGCAAAATTCATATATACGCCGAAGTTAGCCGTCATCACCAGCACACGTTGTTGCTTTTTACCAAACAGATGATAATCTTTCTGATCCAGAAAATTAGGTACGGTAAACACTTTCTGCTTAGGCAGGAACCGGGAATGATACACATGGTCATCATCACTCACCACCACTACCGCAGCAGCTTTGTTAAAATACAGTCGCTCATGCAATTTCTCCATGCTGAATAATTGCAGCTTGCGCAATTTATCAAACAGGTTATTGGAAGGCAACTGCCAGGTAATCATGGGCTGTGCATTATGCGTACCCAATATGACCGGTATATGTCTACTTTTGAAAAAAGAAATATAATGTCCTACAAAGCCGTAATCAAGTATAGCAGCGGAGATCGGATACTCGTCACATATTTCTTTGAACATGCCCAGTAGCTCTCCCGAACGCTGAAAATATTGCTTACCGGTAATGCGGGTCAGCAGGTCAAAAGGTTTTGTTTCATAAGTATAAAAAGTAACGTTAGGGAGATGGTATTGCTGCAGGTCCACTTTTTCCACATTCCGCACTACGGCAATAACGGAATATCCCAGTTGCGACAAGGCTTTGATCAGGTAATAACTTCTGATTCTTTCTCCTCCGTTCTGCGGAAAAGGAGATATGTCTGTGAAGAAGAGTATATACATATACGTTAGTTCGCTTTTAGTACTACCAGTC
>NZ_DATCVJ010001066.1:0-6945 GCF_036566945.1 Chitinophaga sp.
ATGCACCGCGTGGCCCCCGATTGCCAGCACCGGCATCACATCCGACTTCAGGGAGTTGCCTATCATCAGGAACTCTTCCGGGCGACAATCCAGGTGCTTCAGCAACTTCGTATAGTCACTCTCCTTTTTGTCGCTCATAATTTCGATATGATGGAAATAATGCTCCAGTCCTGACTTCTTCAACTTCCGTTCCTGGTCCAGCAGGTCGCCCTTGGTAGCCACTACCAGCCGGTATTTACCGGATAACTCCTTCAACACGCCTTCTATTCCATCGAGCAATTCAATGGGCTTATTCAGCATCTCCTGTCCGTATTGAATTACCTTTTGTATAGCTTCCGGAGGCGCCGTGTTTTCAGATACCCGCAAGATGGTTTCTATCATGCATAGCATGAACGACTTAATGCCATAGCCGTACAACGACAAATTGGCCATCTCTGTTTTAAACAATTCCTGCGACACGGTATGATGTGGCAGATAGTCTTCCAGCAAGCTGCAGAAGCGGGCTTCTGTTTCCTGGAAATAAGGCTCATTCACCCACAGGGTGTCGTCCGCATCGAAGGCTATTACGCTAATATGATTGATCATTGCTACTTTTACATTTTACGAATGCAAAAATAAAGCACACCACTGAATTAAACGGGACATTTGTCCCAATACCCAAATAGTATGTTACGAACGAATCAGGCTTTTTTAGCTTTCATGGAACAATACACTGCCAATAGCTCCGCAGTGACCTCGAAATCTTTTGCCCCCGGCGCCCGCCTGATCCGGCAGGGAGACGTGATCCACCACGTATACATCATTATTGATGGCATCACCAAAAGCTACATCACCGAAGATAACGGGAAGGACTATATTTTTGAATTTCTCGGTAAAGGAGAAGTCACCGGAGAACTGGAAGCCATCAACGAAGGGAAATGTTTGTGCAATATAGAAGCCATCACGCCGGTAACGGTATATGCCATTCCCCAGGCGCTATTCTCCTCCCTGGTGTCAGACAATCCTGCGTTCAACAAACTGCTCATACAGGAACTGGCCAAACGGCTGCTGCAAACCTGTGTCCGGGCATCTTACCAGCAATTATATCCGGTAGAATATGCCCTACTACGCTTGCTGACACTCGAAGCAGATCAACAGTTGCTGCTGGCTAAAAAAGATATGGCGGCCTACCTGGGGATATCGGTCAGAAGTTTTAATCGTACGCTGAAAGAGTTAAGGGAAAGAAATATACTCGATACCAAAGGACTGAATATGGACTTGAGTAAGCAACAGCTGGAAGAGATCCTGAAGCGGTTTGAAGAATAGTAAACAGGTGCACCGATGATCAGTACACCTGCTTATTCTATCATTTCAGCACCCGCCATTCACTCAGTTGAAAATCCACGCTCCCATTCGTGGCAGTCACATACACCGCATAATATTTATACCCGGTAGTATTGGAGATATTAAACTGCCTGGTTTGATTTCTTGCGGCAAACGTCTGATTAGTTTGCGTATCCAGCACGGTCCAGGTAGTGCCATTCGCCGACCCTTTCAGCTGCCAGTTTTTGGGATCACGGTCTGCCGCATCATTGCCGGAAGTAAGGGTATACGACTTCACCGTTTGTGACGCCGCAAACTGCAGTTGCATGTTGAAAGTCGCAGGTACAGCGCCCACAAAAAACTTGCTGCCGTATACATTATCCGTCAGTTTTAAAGACCCTTCTGTAGCGGAGGCGCCACCTGCATTTTCCTTGCTCACCGTAATCGTTCCCTGACTGGTGATATCATTGGAAGGATAGGTAATGCCGGAGAAATCTGTTTTCGCCTGTTTGAGTTGCGCCGTCCAATCGTTGCCCTGTTCATCTTTACTACCGAAAGCATTTATTGCCAGCTGCTTCAAATCCGCATTGGCGGCCCCGCTCCAGAAATGAACGAACTCTCCGAAATTCATTCCCCTGGTATATTCGGGATAAGTGGTGATGCCATTGTTGAAAGTGGTTTTAGGGAAATGCTGCGCCAGCAATACAAAGAATTTATTCAAGGCAGTAGCCCCGCCATAATTTTGATAAATGGGATAGAACCAGTCACGGAACCAATAAGTGCCGGCACGCGGATAGGTATCTGTTTGTGTAATTTTCATATTATACCAGCGGGTAACATCGCTGCTGCGGCCCAGCGCCTGGTATACATCATACTGATAAATTTCCATCCATTTGCTGTCGTGCCATATACCAAATGCCGGCGAATTATGTACGCCTTTGGAAGCGCCTTCCACGATATGTCCTACCTCATGTGTGGTGAGGTCAATATCGTTGCCGGTGCCACTGATCCAGGCGTTGGGATCGGAAGAGCCTACATCAATCACGTTCCGGTAATCGTGACTGGCATCCATATAAGTAGAAGGATGGCCACCGGAATATTTGCCGGCATGCAGGATGACAAAAAGCCGGGAGTCGTCCCCGAATGTACCATACGTACTTTTGGTGTAGTTCCATACCTGCGCCAGGTAGGTAGAAGGCCAGGTGATGCTGCTGTTGACATCATTGTCGTAGTACACGGCTACGCTGGTATCATAAAAAACGCGGTTGAGCAATTGTACATGCTCAAACCAATGTTCCTGCCAGGTAGTGGGTGGGGTTACCAGTACCTGTAACTTTTGATTTTTAGCAGGGATAGGCTGCAATTCGCTACCAGGATTACTTTTCCTGGTGCATCCGGAAAGTATGCCCAGCACAATTAAGGCAGAGGCAAACAACGTGTTCTTCATACGTCTGTTTTTTTTGGTTATAAAAGAAAAGGGGATCTGCGGGCTTTCATGATTAAATGCTCAATACCGGGAGTGATCAATGGCGCGGGTTCAGTGCTGGTTGAATACAGGATAGAAATTAGTACTTAATTCGACAGTAACCTGTGAATAGAATTTAAACAATTGTAAATAGAAATTAAACACACTGCGGTTTGGATAGCATCAGGGGGTGGGTAGGATGAGGCTAAACCCCTGTCCCACCGCGCGATTAAATTAATTTTGCCAGGTCGCAAAAATGAACGTATTTTATTTATCCCAATAATCAGAAAGACAACTCAAAATAACCACTCAAAATAATTTACATGAATGCCCTTTCGTGCTCCTAAATGACTACCAGTAATATTTTCCACTCACTCATTATAACCACTTAATCAGCTTTCAGTTATGCAAAGTAACTACCAACGTTTTCTTGGCCCTATTTTTCAAAGAGCACAAGTTGAACAACGCCGGTCAGAAATCACCAGACAAGCCGCCATCGTTGGCGGAAAGGAAGGACTCCAAACATTTTTAACAGAAGCGGTCATCTCGGACGATCAGAAAATTATCGTTCCCCCGGAGTTCAACGGGAAAGACTATGTCACCTTTCTACTGCATATAGATGCGGAAATTGAACATGGGCTCATGCTGCAATACCTGTATGCAGCCTATAGTTTAGGTGGCCCACAGGTGCCGGAGCAACCGACAAAATACCGGGAACAAATCAGCTCCTGGCAGGAAGTAATCCTGGGCATCGCCAAAGAAGAAATGGGCCATTTTGTATCGGTACAGAATGTGCTGAAGCTACTTGGCGCTCCTTTACATTTCGAAAGACAGGATTATCCCTGGGATACGCCTTTTTATCCTTTTCCGTTCAAACTGGAGCCGCTAACGCTCAACTCCCTCGCTAAATACGTATATGCAGAAGCACCTTCTTCCTGGCTCAATGGCCCAGATCCGCTGGCCAAAGAGATCACAAGCCTGGTGACGCAGGATGTGCACAACCCTCACAACGTAGGTGCCTTATTTCAGGTACTGCTGCAACTGATACAGGACCCCAGCGTGATTGGCGATGAAATATTCCAGGCAGACACCTACCCTTTCCAGGCCAAATTCGATGAGTGGGGTCGCGGGTATGCCGGTGGTCAACGTGGCAATACCCAGGGAGGAAGCCCGGCAGGCAGTCCAAATGTATTGGTAATGCCACTGGCCAGCAGAGATGATGCCTTCAATGCCCTCAATGCCATTGCGGAACAGGGAGAAGATAATACCGTGGAAACAAAGGACGACCCTTCTCACTTTACCCGGTTCCTGAACATATATACAGAAATGAAAGCGATGATCGCAGAAGTTGGCACGGCCTGGACTCCTGCCAGAAATGTAGCGGTGAACCCTTACATTTCTTCTGACGTCAGCGATGGAAGCAGTGATCCTTCGGAAGGACAAACTACCGACGAAGAGAGAGATGAAATCACCAACCCTGAAGCACAGGGCTGGGGCCATCTCTTTAATCTCCGCTACCGGATGTTGTTAAATTTCCTCACGCATAGTTTTGTATTGGAAGATGGATTAAACTGCGCTGGCGACATGACACCGAGGGGACTGATCATTAACTCCACCTTTGGTGAAATGTATAACCTGCGTGCCATCGCCTCCGCAATGGTACAACTGCCACTGAAAATGGGCACCGGCAACAAATATGCAGGACCACCATTCCTCGTTCCGTACACGCTGGCATTGCCGACGGGTGAACTGAACAGATGGCGCACCCATGCGGACCTGATACAGGCATCGGCTCAGATCATAAACGACCTGGTAGCCGCTACGCCCACTAAAAATCATCGTTACCTCAATGGGTTGCTCGAAGCAGACAAAAAATTACAACAGATCATTAATGAGATGCTTTCCGTAAACGCCTGATAACCTTCCTCAAAATACTGACTATGAGAATCATTCAAGAACTACGTATACTGCCTCCTTTTGCCATAGCGAGACTGGGTTCATCCACCACTCCGGTAGCCGCTTATGATCTTGAAATAGATGCAGACAAACCATTGGGCTTCCGCAAAATTGTACCGCAGCCCACCTTTTACATTGACCGTAATACAAATACGCTCAGCGTAAATACACCTACAGAAATTATTTTTAAAGATGCGCAAAGCACCACAGATACTACTGGTAAAATTCGTCCGGTAGCTCCTTTCCTGGAAGCATTTATCATTTGGCAGGATACACCGGACGTATTGGTACCGCTGACAGAGGCCGCACTCAATGAAGCCGGATTTCAGTTATCGGAAGTCCAATGGACGATCTCCCTGGGTAACAATAAAATCCACCGCAGAACAAACGATCCCAATGATACCATTTTCGCCCAGGAGACGATTAAAAATGATTTTGCTCCCAGACCATTACTGGGGAAATGCAACAATTTTATCTCCGATAAAACCCTGGCACTTGGCACGGCACAGTTTATCAGACCTTCTACCGATTTTCCGGGACTCCGGTTCCGTTTCACACCGGGGCCAGGAAAGGTGTATGGCGCTTCCCGCTATAGCATCAAAGCTGATGACGGACTGCCCGCTACCCCGGATCCCAATATTACCAGCGATGCCCAACTGTTGTATAATCCCGATAAGTCGTGGGTTGGTTACAGCGAGTCGGCCGAATTTAACCCAAAATATACCATGCCTGCGCAGATCTTTGCCGGCTATGCCGGTAAAGATGATAGCCAGAAAAGCTGGGGATATGTAGATGATGAATGCGATGGTAATGTCATGCTGTTCATTGACAATGCAGCGGCCGTCGGATTATCCGCCACGGCGCTTATTTGTGCAGGTCCTCCGGCCTTTGCTCCGGACATATTACCTATCCGGGCTATTTCTGATGAACTGGAGCAGCTCCTCCTTGGTACAGACAGGGATGACGAAGTAGCTATTGAAGAAGCGGAAGACATTGTGCGCCGCGCCTTTGAATCTATTGCGCTCATGAATACCAATGTCATGAACGGTAATCCTATCAATGGCAGGTGGAATGTGGCCAGCACCATGGCCCGCCAGGATACCAATGATTTCGGCAGACTGTACGAACCTATCATGGCCAGTTCCATCGTGGATAACCTCGCGCTGCAGGCACTGCATGAAAGGGTATTCAACGGGTTGAGTACCGGTATGGCCGCGTGGTTTGCAGATGCGCTGCGCCGCCCCGATAAAATCGGTGACCTGTCTGACAAAGAACGGCGTAAAATGCCAGGAATGATGCGTGGCGCCGATGGCCGTGGACTTACACTCACCTATCGCATGATCAACACGGTGATAAAGGCCGCCGCCAATGCGATGTTCGAGGATAATAGCGCAGACAGCACTCCGCCCAACCCTCCCAGTCCAGGCACCATTAATGCCAATGATCTGCTGGCACAAATACATTATCGCGCGGCAGGTAATCCTTACAGCGTATTGGCAAGGGCAGCTATTTCCAATTGCTTCCCCGGCCTGGAATCAGATTTCAGAAACTTCTGGCGCGGCATCTTCGTAAATCTCACCGTCAGTGAAAATGATAACTATGTGCTGGCAGATGCGAGCAACCAGCAGTTAACAGGTCGGCGTATAGTAGGTATCAATGGTAAACCTACGATGGTGATGGGAGAAGGTCCCGTATTTCCCGGTGGCGACAATGTACCACTCTCCACAAAAGATAATCCCAATGGCGCCGCTTTTATGGAATGGTCCAATTTGCTGGCGTCCATAGGTGTGAAAGGAGGCCAGAGCGTTAAGCTGCAATTTACATCCGGCGAAGCCGAACTGCCGGTATTAGTCACCGAAGATCAATTGAAGGACACTAACCAATTCCCTCTTTTTTCCTTCACGGTAAATGTAATTTTCCAGCATCAAGGCGCTGCTATCAACGATTTCATGGTCCGTCCGGGAGACCTCACACAAAGCTTATGCGCTCCCTGGCAAAACGATTACCGGGAATGCGCCTGCTACTACTGGGCCGCCACCCGCCCCGACTATGTAAACATAGAACCCGGTGAAAATGGCCTCAGCAAAGGAGATATGTGGCTCTCTAAAAAACGTACCGGCGAATATGTCCCGGATAACCGCGTAGATAGCAGACTGTTTTCCTACAACGATTTGTTCCAGAACTGGGAAGGAGAACTCAACTTTATCATCAACGGTAACGAC
>NZ_DATCVJ010001067.1:0-1865 GCF_036566945.1 Chitinophaga sp.
TCAGTATAATCCTGAGTAAGACAAAATCCGCTTCCATCCTCTCTTGACTCAATAACTTTAGACGTGATAAAATCTTTTTTTGAACCACTGCGCATACTCAATCGCCGTGCGATGTTGTCGCTCGTGATTGCAGAGGCTATCATAGCCCTGATATGCTGGCAGCTGAGTGGAGGTGGTTTAATTCCGACTCCGGTAAAAGTATTGCAAACGCTGGGCAAAATAGTACAGAACCCATCTTTCGTCGACGATCTTTTCAGCAGCCTGGTGTTGACCATCAAAGGCATGTTTATTTCTATTATCATCGCCTTAGTAATCAGTTATCTGTCTATTATTCCGTTTTTCAATCCGATCGCACGCTTTGTGATCAAATGCCGGTACCTGACCCTTACCGGTTTAACATTCCTCTTCACCCTGTGGACGCAGGATGGCCATGAACTGAAACTCAGCCTGCTGATTTTTGGTATCGTGCCGTTCTTTGTTACTTCGCTGTTGTCTGTAATCGATGGCATTAATAAGCAGGAGTTTGAGCTGTGTACCACCCTGCGTATGAACAGCTGGAAAACCTTATGGGAAGTGATTATCGTAGGACGACTGGACCAGGTTTTTGAAGTAATGCGACAGAACTTTGCTATTGCCTGGCTCATGATCACCTCTGTAGAAGGGCTGAGCATGAGTGAAGGTGGCCTCGGTGTAATGCTGATCCGTGCTAACAAATATGTACAGCTGGATGTGGTATTCGGTACCCTGGTGATCATCTTTTTGTTGGGGATCTTCTTTGACTATATTCTTGGCAAATTCCGGGAATGGTTATTTCCTTACACTAAACTCTCTACCCGCTAATGAACGCCAACGTATATACGAAACATGCGCCGTTGCTGTCTGCAGAACATCTTACCCTGCAGTATGGTGATAAAACAATCCTCCGCGATATTAATTTCTGCATCCATGATATTCATCGCCCTGATGTTCAACAGGGACAGGTAGTTTCATTGATTGGTCGTAGTGGTATTGGTAAAACCCAGCTGTTTAAAATCCTGTCAGGATTGATTAAGCCCACAGAAGGCGTGGTGAAAATAGATACAGATCAACACCTGGTGAAAGCAGGTGAGGTGGGCATTGTACCACAGAACTACATCCTCTTTAATCACCGTACTATTTATCATAACCTGAAAATAGGATTGGATAACGCTGCAGTGAAGCTGACGGAAGAGGAGAAGAAACGCATTATTGAAGATTATGCGGCTACCTTTCAATCGACCGAACACTTAAAAAAATATCCGGCGCAAATCAGCGGTGGACAACGGCAACGCGTCAGCATCATTCAGCAGGTACTCACCGGTAATAAATTTATTTTATTGGATGAACCTTTCTCCGGACTGGACATTCTCATGATCGATAAGGTGATTCAGTTGTTGATAAAAGTATCCACACTGCATGAAGAAAATACCCTGATCATCGTGAGCCACGATATTGAAAATGCCGCCGCTATTTCCGATACCGTTTGGGTATTAGGGAAAGAAGAGCATAAAGAAGGGGCTACCATTATCCAGGAATACGATCTGTGTAAAATGGGATTCGCCTGGCAGCCGGAAATCCGTAAGGAGCCGGGATTTCAGGAGCTCATCAGTACTATTAAAAAGCAGTTATAGCGATTTTTTGTCTTACTCAGGATTATACTGATTTAGATGATTTCCCGGATTTTTAGGGATTGAAAAAGGATTTGAAAAGATTAGCGAAGATTAACATCATAGATTATTAACCTACGATGTTAATCTTCGCTAATCTTTTTAAATCCTTTTTAGTGCATAAGGAAATTCAAAAAATTCCTGAAAATCATCTAAATCAGTATAATCCTGGGTAAGACA
>NZ_DATCVJ010001068.1:0-1992 GCF_036566945.1 Chitinophaga sp.
CAGAACAGAAGGGTTGAAGTTAGAATAGATGAAGAATAACCTCTGTATAACCGGTGCAGGTTATTCGGAAGAAGAACATCCGCTAATCAACAGACAGTAATCATAGTTGTGAAGGGACTTCCAGACTTTATCAGCACATAAATCCAAAAACAAAGCGGCCTATACTGCCACCGGTATAACTCCCGCCATGTGTAAGCGCCTGACCAACATTGGGTCACAATATCTGAGTGCTTTTTTCGATGCAGCCGGGCAATGGCATTTAGTGAATATCGAAAAAAGATTCCTCAATTTTTCAACTTAAGTATACGTGTGCGTCGAGGCACCCGTGAGGATTTACTGTCGGATACCATCGAATATCGCTCAATTTTGGGCAAAAATCGGTTTATAACTTTCGAATATAAAATAGAAGGATGAATTGTATGGCGACTCATCTACTTTTGATGTGAAAATGTTAATATTAAAAGTAGCGCTATTATCGGGCTATGAAGTTATTAGCGCCATTAAAACCAAAATTATGTTGAAGTTTAACAAAATGAGTAAAAAGCCGCTAGATATCCTATATGCAATACTTTGGATAGGCATTTTCGGGGCATTTGCAGTTTATGTATATTCGGGCAAGGTATTCGAGCCAGATAACGGGAAGATTCATATTGTTGCTATTTTGATTGGGTGGGTGGCACAATATATTGGTTTGTTTCTTACGGCGCTGCTCTTGTTTGCAATAGGCGTATACAAAGCATTTATGATTTTATTTAGTGATAAATACGAGAAGTAAAATTAGCATAACAGGTCAATATTTTTCTACAATAGCTACTGTTTCCGATATTTTTCAAGTATACCTGATGCCACTTGAACAGATGATAGAAAGTTGCCAATACTTATTAGCGCCGCTTGAACCGTAGAATTTAAGCGGCTTTTCTTTCTGTATTGTATGACCAGTTTTTCTGTTCTGGCTAATTATATGAACGGCCTTCACTTCCAAAGAGGTGAAGGCCGTTCCTTACTTATTTGCTAAGTATGAATTATCAATATTTATGGTTCAACAATTGGGAACCAGAAGTCAAACTTATCAATCATTCCCAGGAAGGAATTGAAAGCGTTTTTATCGCCGTCTATTTTTATCGTTCCGTCAGAAATGAGGTCGTTGAATGATGACTCACCAAGGCTTACCCTGTCAAGATCTTTACGGTTAATAGTCAACGTTGCCGTCACATTTTCGTCCACATGGCTGCCAATCCGAGGTGTCACTGTGCCATTTTCAACTATGAGCGCCACTTTTTGGTTGACGTCCGGCATGCTGATATTAAAGTTGTATTTCATGTCAGCAGCAGCGGCTTCTGTACCTTTAAAGCGCATTGCGAGGTAATTGAAGAACAGATCCGTTGACATACCTCTGACCATATCGGGACCGGCTGTATTGGGAGACGGTAATACTTTTACGCCGTCCCGCAGTTCTTTGGCGCCAGAAAGATAAAAATTTCTCCATGGACCAGATTCAGCCTGGTAGCCAAGTTGTTCGTAAGTATCTGCCAGCAGATATCGGGCTGTTTTATTCTTGGGATCTGCAAATACTACGTGGTTTAAAACCTCCGCTACCCACCGGTATTCGCCATTGTCGTAGGACTTACGTGCTTTTGAAATGACGTTATCTGCACCTCCCATATATTCAACATATTTTTTACCTGCTTCTACAGGAGGCAGCTTATCCAAATTTGCCGGGTTACCATCAAACCAACCAAAGTACATGGTGTACTGTGCTTTTACATTATGGCTTACGGAACCATAATAGCCCCTGTTAAAGAATTTTTTATCGAGAGAAGCAGGAAGTTTTATCATATCGGCGATTTCAACAGGCGTATAACCTTCGTTGGCCAAACGAAGCGTTTGATCATGGATAAACCGATAGAGATCCCGCTGGCTCTTCCAATACTCGTTGATGTGCTCATTGCCCCAACTTGGCCAGTGATGAGAACCGAAAGTAACCTGCACGTC
>NZ_DATCVJ010001069.1:0-16974 GCF_036566945.1 Chitinophaga sp.
CTGCTTACTTTACGCTTGCTCAACGGACAACAGTTTGCAGCAACCGTAACAGCACCAGCTGCTTACGATCGTATAGAAGTGAAATTAACCGGTGTATTGAATCTGTTGAATGCTATTGATATCTATGGCGCAAGGATCTTCTATCCTAAAGCAGTAGTCAATACCACCAATGCAAGTGTTTGTATAAACAATAAAGCTACGCTCACCGTAACACCGGCAGCTGGTACAACTGTGCGCTGGTATGCTGATTCTACCAGCACTACCGTATTAAGCACACAAAATACTTACACTACCGATACACTGAAAACAGCAGGTAAAATCACTTACTATGTGGCGGTACTGGGCGGACCAAATAATTGTCCTAACCCTGAACGTATACCGGTAAGCGTTACTGTATCTCCTGCACCAGCAGTGCCTGGCGCTCCGGCTACGGTTAATATTTGCCCTGGTTCAGATGCACTGTTACAGGTAACTAATCCAGATCATCTGCTCACCTACAACTGGTATAGTGTGGCAACAGGTGGTACCAAACTCAATACAGATAGCGGCTATGTATTCAACGTACCGGCTGTTAGCAGAGATACTACATTCTATGTAGAAGCAGTGAGCAGCTGTGGCGCGGCGTCAGCAAGACAAGCCATCAGTATTGTACTGTCTTCTTCTTTAAGTGCACCAAGTGTAACACCAAATCCGGATTCAGTGGCTATTGGCACACAGGCGGTACTGACAGCTACTTCCAATGCTGCAAATGTGATCTTTAAATGGTATGGCAGCCAGGCCGGTAATGATAGCCTGTTCACCGGACCAACCTTCGCTCCTGCTACCCAGAATACGCCGGTATCTATTACTTACTGGGTAGAAGCTGCGCTTACAGGCGGCGCTACCTGTAAGTCAATCAGGGTACCTGTAGTGGTGGTATACGGTCCTGTGGGTCGTGGCACCGATGTACCATGTGAAGGGGCTTCCTCACAAACAATTGGAGGCAGTGGATTACTGGTACTGGGTAATGTGTACAATCCAGCGCTCGCGGTAGATAACGATGCAAGTACAGCATCTTCCCTTGTCATCAACCTGGGTGCACTGAATGCACAGGTATGGCAGAGAGCTAAGTTCAACGGAACATCTGCGTTGGGTGATACGGTAAGAGTATTACTGTCTAACCCAAGCCAGGTACTTTCTGCGGCAGTATTAGGCGGCGTGCAGTTAACCACTTACAATGGTAGCACACCGGGTGATTCTGTGGCAATAAATAACCCACTGGTTAAACTCACGCTCCTGAGCAACAGTAAACAAGCCATCATTGAATTCGTGCCAACGAAAGCATTTGATGCGATAGAAGTGAAACTGAGATCAGGCATCGTAGGTGCATTAACCACTATTGACTTTAACTACGCACAACGTGCCCTGGTAGCGCCAAAAGTACAGGCAGCCCAGTTAACGGTTTGCGCTGGAAATACAGCAACACTGAATGTGCAGGATCCTGTAGCGGGTGTTACGTATCGCTGGTACAACAGTAATGGTAGTTATCTCACAGGTAAAGATGGCGTAACCTTCACTACAGGTACCCTTACAAGGGATAGTACCTTCTTTGTGGAAGCATTCAGAAATGGTTGTGTAAGTAAAGGACGCGCAAGAGTAGATGTTAAAGTAACCGCTGCACCGGCTGCACCACAGGTACAATCTGCCAACGTGGAAGTATGTACTGGTTCTGATGCGGTACTCGCAGTGATCAACCCTGTGAAAGGCTATAGCTACGCATGGTACAATGTCGCAGCAGGTGGTACCAAACTGAATACAGATAGTGGCTTCACTTATAAAGTGGTGAATGTAACTGCTAAAGCGATCTACTATGTAGAAGCGATCAATGATAGTTGTAATACAATATCTGCTACCAGAACAGCAGTAACGGTTAATACGGCTGCAGCATTGGCTCCGCCTATTGTTGCTCCGACTACCGATACGGTGATCATTGGTCAGCAACCAGTGTTCAGGGCAAGTGCGGCTTCCGCAAATGCTGAGTTCTTCTGGTTCGCCAGTCAGATAAGCACAGATACTTTATTTAAAGGATCAACATTTGCTGCTCCGGCATCGACAGCATTGGGTACTGTTACTTATTGGGTAGAAGCATCCCTGCCGGGAGCTGCTTCCTGTAAGTCAGCAAGAGTGGCAGTGAATGCGCTTACTGTTGCCAGCAACCTTGATCAGGTGCCTTGCGAAGGCGCAACAGGTCAAACGATCGGTGGATCAGGTCTGTTGATCCTGGGTAATGTTTATAACCCAGGCCTGGCAGTTGATAACAACAAAAACACAGCGGCATCTCTGGTCATCAACCTCGGCGCCGTGAATGCTACAGTATTTGAAAAAGCTACTTTCAATGGTTTGTCTACTCCAGGCGATACCGTGAGAGTGATGCTGTCTAATCCAGGTCAGGTGCTTTCTGCCGCAGTTCTTGCCAGCATCCAGCTGACAACCTACAACGGTAATACTGCCGGGGACTCTGTACTGGTATCTAATCCGGTGATTCACCTGGATCTGCTCAGTGGCAGCAGCAGTGCATTATTGTCCTTCGTACCAACGAAAGCATTTGATGCGGTGGAAGTGAAACTGAAATCAGGTGTTGTGGGTGCGCTGACAGCAGTAGACTTCAACTATGCACAGCGTGCAATTGTGCAACCTAAAGTACAGGCTAATAACACAACTATCTGTAAAGGCAAACAAGCCACCCTCAGCGTGGTGAATCCTGCACAGGGCATTGTTTACAGCTGGTACAACAGTCAGGGTAACCGCTTGCTCGACAGCATAGCATTTGTAACACCAACCACCCTCGATTCCGGTACATATACTTACTTCGTAAGAGCTACCAGAAACGGTTGTACAGGAAGCGCTTCCGCACCTGTTCAGGTAATCGTAAAAGGAGTACCATCCGTACCTGTACCAGTAAGCAACGACGTAACTACTTGTCTGAATACACCGGTAACCCTTAGCGTGAAAGCTGTGGCAGGTGTTCAGTTCAACTGGTACGATGCAGCTATTGGTGGTGCGAAACTGGTATCAAATAATAACACTTATACTACGCCGGCAAATCTGCAGGCAGGTACTTATAACTTCTACGTGGAAGCGGTGAATGCAGGCAACTGTTCTAACGACAGCGGACGCGTGAAGATCATGCTGACCGTCGACAGCGCATCCACAGCCGCCGACATTCAGGCTGCTGACCAGGTAGTATGTGCAGGTGGTGTGGCGGTATTAACACCAACCAGCACCACGGTTCAGAACCCAGTGTTTAAATGGTATGCAAATCCTGATAAAACAGGTCCGATTACACAAGGAGTAAGCGCTTCTGGTGTATTAACGATCTCCGGATTAGCTACCGGAACATACACCTACTATGTAAGTGTAAGCAATGCAGGTAAGTGTGAAAATGCTGCCGGTGCACTGAAAGCCGTTAAAGTAACGGTGAATGCCGGCGCCACCGCAGCAGACATCATACTGGCAGATACAACTATCTGTGCAAACAGTACGGTGAAACTGACCGCTACCAGCACCACTGTAATCAACCCAATCTTCAAATGGTATCAAGATGCCAGTCTGACCACCTTACTGTTTACCGGTCCGACATATACCACAGCATTGATAACCGCGAATACATCTTACTACGTAACAGTAGCAGGAGATAACAAGTGCGCTAACTCAGCGGCCGATGCGAAAACAGTAACCGTAACTGTACGTGATGTACCGGTACCGATTATTGCAGCTTCCGCGATCAGCATCTGCGCAGGCGACACTACTACATTAACCATTCAAAATGCAGATAACACGCTCACCTATCGCTGGTACAATGCGGCAACAAATGGGACCTTATTATTCACCGGACCGGTTTACGTGGTAAAAGGACTTACGGCATCGGCAGATTTCTATGCAGAAGCTTCTGCAGGTGGATGTAACAGTGCTACCAGAACGAAAGTATCCATAGGTGTGGGTGTAGCACCAACTCCGATCCTGGAATCTAATAATGTAACGGTTTGTCAGGGTGGTACAGCGGTGCTGAAAGTGACTTCTTCTGTCATTGACATAACCTACAAGTGGTACACTCAGGCCGCAGGCGGTACCTCCATATTCACCGGTCCGATTTATACTACGGGCGCCCTCAGCGCAAATGCTACCTACTATGTAGAAGCAGTCGGTGATACTTCGAATTGTGGCAGACCATCTGCACGTGCTACCGTGAAAGTGAATGTGGTACCAGTTCCGGCGGCTCCAACCCTGGTAAGCAACAATGTACAGGGTTGTATAGGTCAACCTGCTTCGCTGGCTATTCAAAGCCCAGTCGCAGGTACTACCTACCAATGGTTCGATGCTGCTACCGGTGGTACAATGGTATTCGAAGGAACCGTATTCAACATTACGGCCCTGGATAGCACCGTTACCTACTATGTGCAGGCATTGGTAAATGGCGGCTGCCCAAGCGCCACCAGATCAAGCGCCACTATTAAGGTGAACAGCATACCAGCAGCACCGGTGATCAACGCATCTTCTCTGTTCGTTTGTACAGGCGGAAGTGTAACGCTGACGATTAAAGATCCGGTTGCAGGTGCTACCTACCGCTGGTTCGATGCTGCCACCGGAGGTAAGCTGCTCTTCACTGGTAGTAGCTTCTCAACAGGCGCATTAAGTGTCAGCACTGATTTCTACGCAGAAGCCAGCAATGGTAACTGTAACAGTGCATTGAGAACGAAGGTGTCCATCGGTGTAGGACAAGCACCAACACCAATACTGGAATCTAATGCAGTAACAGCTTGTCAGGGTACTTCCGCTACGCTCCGCGTAACTTCCGCTACCAATGGCATCGCTTATAAATGGTATACACAGGCTACCGGTGGTACAGCCGTATTCACGGGACCAGTATTTACAACCGATCCGCTGAATACCAGCATGGATTTCTGGGTGGAAGCAACCGGTACTACAGGCCAGTGCGGTAACGCATCTGACAGAGTAAAAGCTACCGTAACGGTGGTAGTAGCGCCTAATGCACCGGATGTAGTGGCAGCTTCTCTCAAAACATGCGCGGGTACAGGTGTAACCGTGGCAGTGAGAACAATACTGCCTAACATTATCTATCAGTGGTATGATGCTGCAACAAATGGCTCATTGCTCTTTACAGGAGCTGTTTACAGTGTACCTGTAGTTACGCAGAATACTACTTACTATGTACAGGCTAATCTGGGTGGCGGCTGCTCCAGCTCTACCAGAACTGCGGTGAATGTATCTGTTGATCCGGCTCCGCCAATTCCAACAGTAGATCTGGATAATGTGGTGACCTGCATAGGTGGCACTGCTACATTCACTATTAAAAATCCTGATGCAACAATGACATACCGCTGGTTTGATGCACCGTCTAACGGAACGCTGCTGGCTACCGGTAATGCCTATACGACTGCCGCACTCGCACAAACAACCGTCTTCTACCTCGAAGCGTTGAACAGTGCAGGATGCAGCAGTGCACGCAAAGGATTAACAGCAACAGTAGTCAGCACAATAGATGCACCGCTGGCTGATGCAATCACCATATGCAGTGGTCAGACAGGTGTACTCGCAGTGAAGAACAGACAAGCAGGCGTTATCTATAAATGGTATACTACACTCCGTGGTGGTACAGCAGTATTCACCGGTGGTGACTACACGCTCAAACCTACTGCTAATGCAGTATTCTTCCTGGAAGCGTCTACCAGTGGTGGTTGTGTAAGTGCCAGCAGAACACAGGTAAATGTATCAGTGAATGCTTCACCAGCAGCACCGGCCGTTGCAAATGCAACCCTGCAGGTTTGCCCGGGTCTGGCAGCTACACTGAATGCGCTGAACCCGGATGCAACACTTACTTACAGATGGTTTACACAAGCAGTAGGCGGAACAGCAGTAACTACAGGAGCTACTTATACTACACCTGCTATAAACGCTAACCAGATGTACTACCTGGAAGCAACCAACAGCAATGGCTGTTCAAGCCCAACACGTACAGCGGTGAGCGTTGAAGCTACGCCGGCACCAGCTAAACCAACAGTGACCGGTAACGAAGCAGGTGTATGCCCAGGCCAAACAGCAACACTCACGGCAGCTTCAACAACAGCAGGCGTCGACTTCCGCTGGTACAGCCAGGCTATTGGTGGCACACCATTATTCACCGGTGCCACATTTGTAACGCCAGCATTGACTACCGCCACTACCTACTATGTGGAAGCATTTACAACAGGTGGTTGTATCAGTGCAGGACAAAGAACAATAGTAGCCGTAGACATCGCTCAACCGCTCCCGGCCCCAGTTGTAACTGTGGATAACACCACAGCCACTACGATCACCTTCCGCTGGTCGCCGATAACCGGAGCGCAACGCTATGAAGTAACACTCGACAACGGTGTAACATTCATACCTCCAAGCTCAGGTGCGAACGGAACTACACATACTGTTACAGGGCTGCAACCTAACCAGAGCGCTACCATCCAGGTAAGAGCGATCGGAGCATCGGATTGTGAAACCAGTGCATTGTCTGCTGCGGTAACAGGTAAAACAACCAATCCGCAAGGAAACAACATCTATGTTCCAAATCTCTTCAGCCCGAATGGCGACGGTGTGAATGATATCGAGTATGTGTACTCAACGGCGATCGCACAACTCGAATTCAGAATTTACAACCAGTGGGGTCAGTTGGTATTCACTTCCAAAGACCAGCGTCAGGGATGGGATGGTACCATGAGTGGTCAGAAACAACCGGTAGGCGTTTATGTATACATCGTAAAAGCGACTATGCAGGACGGCACCGTGATCACCAAGAAAGGTAACGTAACACTCATGAGATAATGATGATTCATAAGCGTAATACCGAATCCAAATCATTCATAAAACCGGGATGCAATGTTGCATCCCGGTTTATCCAGAAAATGCTAAAAAATGTTCCTATGAAAAGGATTTTTATAGTCGCAATAATTTTATGGTGCAGTTTGTTGCCCAGAATGTCTGTTGCCCAGGTGGATCCTCACTTTTCCCAGTATTATGCTTATCCGTTATGGCTCAACCCTGCCCTGACGGGAGTAATAGATGGAGATTACCGGATTAGTGGCGACTATCGCAACCAGTGGGCGAATTACGGCAAACCATTTTCTACAGCAGGGGTTTCTATCGACGCTGCTACCAATAAAAATGTTGGTGTAGGTCTTAATGTAATGAATATGTCGGCAGGCGATGCCGGCTATAATTATTTTAATGCCATGGCGAGTGTTTCCTATAGCGGTGTGAAATTTGGCCCGACCAAAACCAGTCAGCTGGTGTTTGGTATCAACGCCGGCCTGATCAACAGAAGATTAGATCCCGCTAAATTCCAGACAGGTAGCCAGTATCAACCGGTAACAGGTTTTGATCCCAGCATCTTTAATGGTGAAAACGTAAATAATACTACCTCCAATCAGTTTGATGCCGGTGCAGGTGTGGTATACTTCGATGGAAATGCTAATCATATGTTTAATCCGTTTGCCGGATTTGCGGCCGCACATCTTACGCAACCCAAAGATCCTTTCTCCGCCGACGGCACTGAAAGGAAATTGCCGGTACGTTACCTGCTGCACGGAGGTACTAAAATAAAACTGAATGAGGCGGTTAGCCTTACACCTACAGGACTTTACATGAGACAGGGCAATGCAGAGGAAATTGTGGCCGGTGTATATGCGCAATTAATGGTCAACCCTGAATTCGACTTCCTGGTAGGTGGTAACTATCGCTTCAATGATGCGGTCATCCCTTTTGCGGGCTTCCATTTCAAAAGCTTCACGCTGGGGTTGAGCTATGATGCCAATACTTCTAACATGCGCCGCCTCGTAAATGGCAGCCAGAGCTTTGAAGTGTCTCTTTCTTTTATCAGCCGCAAAAGAAGAGTGTTAAACGAAGAATACTTTATTTGTCCCAGGTTATAATCTGCAAGCAACCGGATCAGAATGGAGGAAAAAACTTATACAGAAAAAAGAAATGGAACCCTCATGAAAAAAATTACACTCTGTTGGCTGGTGGTTTTTTTAGGAATAATAGACGCGGCACAGGCGCAATATGTTTACGACTTTAAACATACCGCCGATGTCTTTTACAATTCAAGAGATTATTATTCCGCAGCGCAGTATTATAATAAAGCGCTTGGTACTTTCAAGATCAAACCAGAACAGGTATTGCCCTATACCATTGCAGGCTCCGCACCCCCAAGCGGTAAACTGAAAGATTATCAACAGGTAGTAGCCAGGCTGGCAGAATCTTACCGGCTTTTCTATGATTATGGCAATGCGGAAACCTGGTATGCACAACTGGTAGGATTTAATAATCCGGCATTCCCGCAGGCACGCTATTGGTATGCAGTATGTTTGCGCTTTAACGGAAAGTACCAGCAGGCATTGGATGAATTTACCAAATTCAAACAAAGCTATACTGCTGCCGATGACCTGTCCACAAGAACACCCCTGGAAATTGCCTGCTGTCAGTTCGCCTTGTCAGAAGCCAATAAAGAACCAAGATTTACTATCGTAAAAACTTCAGGTAATGTAAATGAAGGTGGTGCTAACTACGCCCCGGTAATACTGGACGGAAGTACTTTAATGTATACCTCCTCCCGTTCAGATAATCCGCCACTGCCCACAACGGCACCCAAACAAACGGCTGCCAATAAAAAACAGCCTAAAGGTACCCCGTATGTGAATGGGCTATATACTGCTACCGGCGGTGACAATCATTTTGACAATAGCCAAAAGGTAAAAATACCTACCGCGAAAGGCTATGATCAGGGCGTATCTGCGTTAACGCCAGATGGTAATTCCCTGTATCTTACCAGGTGGCAGGTAAAAGATGGTGTGAAACAATCCGCTATCTATATCAGCACCCGCCAGAATGGAGTATGGTCTGAACCTAAAATATTAGGCGATAACGTAAACGTAGCCGGCTACAATTCCATGCAGCCTTACATCACCGCTGATGGTAAATACCTGCTCTTTGCCTCCAACAGACCCGGCGGCATGGGCAAAAATGATTTGTGGTACTGTATCATATCCAACGGTACGCCCGGTGGTGCACGTAATATGGGTACAGCCATTAATACCAAAGATGAAGAACAGGCCCCATTTTATGATGCGGAAAAAAATCTGCTGGTATTCAGTACAGATGGCCGCGTAGGACTTGGAGGACTTGATTTCTTCCAGAGTGAGGGAGATTTCGGTACCTGGTCTGCTCCCGTGAATATGGGCAAACCATTGAACTCCCCTAAAGATGATATCTACTACACTGCAATGGATAATACCCATCCTTTTGCTGCAGGATTTATCAGCTCCGACAGAGAATCTATTTGCTGCCTGGAAGTATTTGGGATTAACCGTATCCGCAAAATAGCCAGCGGACTTATCATTGATTGCGATACACACCTCCCGCTCCAGGGGGCTACTGTTACCTTGCTGGATACCGTGAGAAGAAAAACAATCAAAAAAATGACGCTGGATGCTACCGGCAGGTATACCTTCGAGGTAGATCCGCAACGCTATTATAAAATTATAGCAGAGAAAGAGAATTATTTCACCAAAGCACTCTATTTCAATACAGATGAACTGGCAAAAGTGGATTCTATGGATAACCCCACCCTTTGCCTGAAACACTACGAAATTGAGAAACCAATTGTCCTCAATAATATTTACTACGACTTTAATAAGGCTACTCTTCGGGAAGAATCGAAAGTGGTACTGGATACTGTAGTGGATATGTTGAACGATAATCCGAAGCTGACCATTGAAATGAGTGCACACACAGATAGTGTGGGCTCCGTAAAATACAATGAGAAATTATCACAGGCACGTGCACAGTCCTGCGTGGATTACCTGATCAGTAAAGGTATTTCATCGGAAAGACTCATCGCAAAAGGTTACGGTAAATCAAGACCCATTGCACCAAACTCACTACCTAATCATAAAGATAATCCTGAAGGTCGTCAGCTTAACCGTAGAACAGAATTCAAGGTGTTGAAAAGACAAATGCAGGTAAAAGAAGAAGAAAGTAGTCCTCAATAATATTTCCTCAGCGCGGCTACGGGCCGATTGCTTCCATATCCTACACTTACCATAGCCGGCCACGTGGCCGGCTATTTTTATGGATGGTAAGGTTTCCTGCTTAAATATGAATACGCGAAAAAGCATATCCTTTTAAAGGGATATGCCTGCAATCGTTTAAAAGTAAATTTTCCGGAGAATTAGTTGTTTTTACCAAACAAGCCAATAGCCAGTGTGTCTGCGCCTTTCAATACTTTCAGATGAGAAGCAATAGCCAAAGCATTGTTATACTTGAAAGCAGTATCTTTTTGAATACCACCTGGCTTGCTCACCTTAATTGTTTTCACTTTAGTGAAGAGGTCTACTTTCAGCGCATTACCAGTACCCTGGAATCCGCCTTGGTACAGCGTGTCAGTAGTAACTGCAGTAGGTGTGCCGGCAATCAGATAAATCTTGTGCGCTGCGTCTTTGGTGTTTTTGGTCAGGTTCAATACTACATTCACAGAGCTGTCTGTATTTTCTGTTAGTACAATGTTACCAACCTTTGTGTCCTTGTCAGCTCCAGTTCCCTTCAGGTCAAATGTTTTGGTACGCGCAGGTGGTGGCGTTGGCGTATCATTATCATCATTTTTGCAGGAGGTGAAAGATATACCCAATACAGTAGCGACTACTACTCCAGTCCGGAGAGCATGTTTGTTAAACATAAGCATGATTTCAGTTTTATAAAAGTTTTAAGATGGCGATGTCACAACAGCTGATTTACAGCTGTTACTAACCTTGTGATTTTAAGATGGTGATTTATTTTTTCTATATAGGTTTTCAGCGCTTACTAGTAGATGTTAAACGAGACATGAAATAAAAAGTTACAGCTATAGGTAGAAATTTTTTTAAATGTTTATTTTTATTCGCTGTAATGAGCTGTAGTAAAGGATTGTATCGAGATGAATTGTTTTGAAAGATGACAGGGTAAGTATAACTGAATGTTTAACCATGCATTTTTTTTCAGTAACATTTTTTGCAAAGATGTTTTTTGATGATTCAAAAATTAAATTACATTTGTAAGGCATCATCAGATGCGCCAACTGATAGTAATATGAAAATGTAATCAGACCACGGTACTTCCGTTTGTCGCCCTCCCACTTTTACTTTCTTAATTTGCAGTGCCATTAGCGCGCTGTGTTCCTTTTTATTTCAACTTTTTTGTATGCATATTTTAACGAAGATGCTTTGGCGCGTAGTTCGTTTCTTTCAATTATTTAAGATAGCCGTTGCCGGTAGTGAAAAAGAATTTACAACAGGTAGTATCAATCGGGCCATCTTTTTACTTTCTATTCCAATGATCCTGGAAATGGCCATGGAGTCGCTTTTCGCAGTGGTGGATATTTATTTTGTCAGCCATCTGGGCGTAAATGCGATTACTACTGTAGGGCTAACAGAGTCTGTACTTACCCTGGTATATACTGGTGCCATGGGTTTGAGCATGGCAGCTACGGCTATGATCGCCAGAAGAACAGGTGAGAAGGACCCTGATGGCGCTGCACATGCTGCAATGCAATCACTATATCCCGGATTGGTTATTTCATTAGTGGTAAGTGTGGTGGGCATATTTTTTTCGAGAGATATATTACTGTTAATGGGTGCTGCCAAAGAAGTGGCTGATTACGGGTATGTATATACGAAAATTGTACTCGGCGGAAATGTGGTGGTTATTTTACTATTTCTGATCAACGGTATTTTCCGTGGTGCCGGAGATGCAGCATTGGCCATGCGCACATTATGGATTGCCAACGGACTGAATATTATACTATGTCCGTTACTGATTTCCGGCTGGGGACCTGTTCCTGCACTGGGTTTAAAAGGAGCGGCCATTGCTACATTTATAGGCAGAGGCATTGGGGTGGCTTATCAGTTGTATCATTTGGTAAGAGGACGGGACTTAATACGTATTACCAGGAAACATCTGGCTCCTGTAGGACGCCTGATTGGCGCTATTTTAAAAATAGCCATGGGCGCCACCGCGCAAATGTTGATTGCCTCTGCCAGTTGGATTTTTCTGGTGCGTATTATTTCTCACTTCGGCAAAGACGCAGTAGCCGGATATACCATTGCTATCCGGGTAATCATCTTCACTATATTACCAGCCTGGGGAATGGCCAATGCGGCAGCGGCGCTCGTAGGACAAAATCTAGGTGCGCAACAACCGGAGCGTGCGGCCACATCGGCATGGCGTGCTGCCTTCTTTAATATGGTGTTTCTGGGTATAGTGGCCATTGTTTTCATGGTAGGTGCGCCGGCTATTATCCGTTTTTTTACAGATGATCCAATTGTGATCGGTTATGCGGTGCAATGTATCCGGCTTATGAGCGGGGGGTATATTTTTTATGCTTTTGGAATGGTATTGACCCAGTCATTCAATGGTGCCGGCGATACCCGCACCCCCATGCTGATTAACTTCTTTGCCATGTGGATGTTTCAGATGCCATTGGCCTATACCTTGTCTGTTTGGTTAAAGATGGGGCCTGTCGGGGTATTCTGGGCTATCGCCATTTCTGAATCAGCAGCAGCAATAGCAGCCATCCTGCTGTTTCGCCGCGGCACCTGGAAGCAGGTGAAGATTTAGCTTCCTGCTTTCTGTATAAGTAGTTACCTTTGCCTGGTTTTGTATTGAATTTTAAAGTAATAAAATTAATTAAATAGCATGTCACTCACCGTTGTAGGTACTATGGCGTTCGATGAAATCGAAACCCCCTTTGGCAAATCAGGCAAAATCATTGGTGGTTCCGCCACTTACATTGCATGGGCCGCATCCAATTTTGTTCAGCCAATTAATCAGGTATCTGTAATCGGAGAAGACTTTCCCCAATCAGAACTGGATGCATTGACCGCAAAAGGCGTAGCCCTCGATGGCGTACAACATAAGCCGGGAGAGAAAACTTTCTACTGGTCAGGTAAGTACCATATGGATATGAACACCCGCGATTCACTGGCTACAGACCTGAATGTACTGGCCGACTTTCAGCCGGTTATACCTGAAAGCTACCAGGGAAGCGAGTTCCTGATCCTCGGTAACCTTACCCCACAGGTACAGATGAGTGTATTGGATCAGTTCAAGGTACGTCCTAAACTGATTGTAATGGATACCATGAACTTCTGGATGGATGTGGCGTTGGACGATCTGTTGAAGGTACTGAAAAGAGTAGATCTGTTGATGGTGAATGACGGCGAAGCGCGTCAGCTGAGTGGTGAGTACTCACTGGTAAAAGCTGCCCGTAAAATCATGTCTATGGGACCACGTTACCTGATTATTAAGAAAGGCGAACATGGTGCATTGTTATTCTACGAAAATCATGTATTCTTCGCACCGGCTATGCCACTGGATGAAGTATATGATCCAACCGGCGCCGGTGATACATTTGCAGGTGGTTTCATTGGACACCTGGCTAAGACAAAAGACCTTTCTTTCGACAATATGAAGACCGCGATCATTGTAGGTTCTGCCATGGCTTCTTTCTGTGTGGAGAAATTCGGTACAGAGCGTCTCCGGGAAATCACCCATGAAGACATCACTGCCCGCCTGGAACAGTTCGTACAGCTGGTGAACTTCGATATTGATCTGGTTTAGAAAGCTTTTAGCTTTTAGCTTTTAGCAAAAAATGCAGCGAAGAACATAGCATGTTCCCCGCTGCATTTTTTGCTAAAAGCTGGTTCGCTGCATTTTTGCTAAAAGCTAAAAGCTAAAAGCTAACTGCTAAAAGCTAACTGCTAAAAGCTTCATTCAGGATAGCTGCCAGTCTCAGTCCCCCTTTCAAGAGCTGCTGGTTCAGATCTTTTACGAAAACATAATTGTAACGATAGCTGAGCTTTGCATCCGGCGTTGTATACGCATATACCTTGTCGGCCAGCAAATGTGACTCGTACATCCAGTCGGCAATAGAACCGCTCTGTATGGTCTTAATTTGAGCTGCAGTGGCCACGTTAAGCGCATTGGTATATTCCGTATAGCTCAGTTGCTGAAAATCGATCAGTTGCTCGTCCCAAACGCGATGCAGATTGGAAGGTTTGTCGAACCACATGACATTGATTTTATTACCGCCCAAATCTTCATCACGACCTACATGCAATGGCTGATGCATATCTCCTATCATATGTACCAGGAAAGTCAGCGCAAACAGCTTTTTGTCTTCAGACAGTCCGCGATTCTTCAGGTCTTTAATCATGGCCTGGGTTTCGGTGTACAGGTTTTCACCGGTAGCGGCATGCAGCAACTGGTCAAACTTTGCCCGGTCAATAGCTGCGGGGAAGTCCAGGTAATGCCAGGAATTGGTATGATCGTACTGGTGGGTGGTATCTGACTTGATAAAGTCAGGCCAGTTGGCAATCATCGCCATGCCTTGCATACTTTGACCTTCCAGGATCTTACTAATGGCTTTGCGGGCTTTGGGTGTAAGATGAAGCCAGGCAATCTCGGCAACAATGCGGTGACCGTTAGGTCCCCACGCAAAAGAGGCAAGGGGTAACAGGAAGGCCACTATCAGGGCCATTAAAATTTTTTTTCTCATAAGTCTGTCCTTGGTATAAGGGGCAAAATTAAAGCTTCTTTTTTAACACTTGTACTTCCTTATTCTTTAGTATTTTTACAGATACTGCTCAAATACAATTTCAATATGCCATTTAATATACATGCGCCATATTCTCCCGCTGGAGATCAGCCGGAAGCCATTAAGCAATTAACCCAGGGGCTCAATGAAGGAGAACCATTTCAGACACTGCTGGGCGTTACAGGTTCCGGAAAAACATATACTGTTGCCAACGTAATACAGGAAGTTCAGCGTCCTACCCTTGTGCTCACACATAACAAAACCCTGGTAGCACAGCTGTATGGGGAGTTCAGACAATTTTTCCCGGACAACGCCGTGGAATATTATGTGTCTTACTACGATTATTATCAGCCGGAGGCTTATATGCCGGTAAGTGATACTTATATAGAAAAAGATCTGGCCATTAATGAAGAGTTGGATAAGCTGCGGTTGAAAACCACGGCCAACCTGCTTTCTGGCCGAAGAGATATTATTGTGGTGGCCAGCGTTTCCTGTATCTATGGTATTGGTAACCCCACCGATTACGAAAATGGAATCATCCGCATTCAAAAAGGACAAACCCTGAGTCGTAATACCTTATTACATGGATTGGTAAATTCTCTCTATAGCCGTACTACCGGCGACTTTAACCGGGGTAACTTCCGTGTAAAAGGTGATACTGTGGATATTAATCTGTCGTATGTGGATTATGGTTACCGGATTACTTTTTTTGGAGATGCGATAGAAGAGATAGAAACCATTGATGTACAAAACAGCAAACGTATTACCGTGGTGGAAAATGCTGCCATTTTCCCGGCTAATATGTATCTGGCGCCTAAGGACCTGATGCAGCAGATCATCTATGAAATACAGGATGAGCTGAAAGCGCAGGTGGACTATTTCAAGGCCAATGGGAAACTGATAGAAGCACAACGTTTATCCGAAAGGGTGAATTATGATGTGGAAATGATCCGTGAACTCGGCTACTGTAGTGGTATTGAAAACTATTCCAGGTTCCTGGATCGCCGTAAGCCTGGTGCAAGGCCCTTTTGCCTGCTGGATTATTTCCCGGAAGATTTCCTGTTGGTGATAGATGAAAGTCATGTGACCATTCCTCAGATTGGCGCCATGTATGGTGGTGACCGTTCCCGTAAACTGAATCTGGTAGAATTTGGATTCCGGTTGCCATCTGCCATGGATAACCGCCCGCTGAACTTCTACGAGTTTGAGAATTTGGTGAACCAGGCCATTTTTGTGAGTGCCACCCCCGGTGATTATGAACTGAAGAAGACCGAAGGTGTGGTAGTAGAACAGGTAGTGCGTCCAACCGGGTTGCTGGAACCGCCTATAGAAGTGCGGCCCAGTGTAAACCAGGTGGATGATTTGCTGGAAGAAATAGATAAGCGGGTACAAAAAGGGGATCGTGTGCTGGTGACTACCCTCACCAAGCGCATGGCCGAGGAAATGGATAAGTACCTGGGACGTATTAATATTAAGTCGCGCTACATCCACTCTGAGGTAGATACCCTTGAACGGATAGAGATCTTAAGGGACCTGCGTCTGGGTAATATAGATGTACTGGTAGGGGTAAACCTGCTGAGAGAGGGGCTGGATTTGCCGGAAGTGTCGCTGGTGGCTATTCTGGATGCCGATAAGGAAGGTTTCCTGAGGGATGAGCGTTCGCTCACACAAACGGCAGGTCGTGCGGCGCGTAACGTAGATGGACTGGTCATCTTCTATGCAGATAAGATGACAGAGAGCATGCAGCGCACCATTGATGAAACAGATCGCCGCCGGGAAAAACAGGTAGCCTTTAATATAGCGCATAACATTACGCCGAAGACGGTGCGCAAAAGCAAAGAGCAGATCCTGGGACAAACGTCTGTGTTGGAAATCAAACACTTCGATGAAAATTCTCCCATGGCCATACATGACGAGGTCCAATTGGTGGCAGAAGATGCCATGGCGTATGCTAAGACCTCCGCTGCAGCGGTGAAAACCATCCCCCAGATGGAGAAATCTATCGCGAAAGTGAAGAAGGATATGGAAAAGGCTGCCCGCGATCTTGATTTTATGGAAGCGGCCCGTTTAAGGGATCAGATGTTTGCTATGGAGCGGGAATTGTTAGAAATGAAACAATAATCGGCTTTGCCTTTTTATAATATTATATGTAATTATTTATAATACGTCAGCTTGGTTCCCCGGTTCAAAATGATAAATATGTAATTTGTAGTAATTTGATTATCATATGTTAACGCCTCACTTCTCCTACTTACAGTGAGGCGTACATGTGGTGAATTTGAAAATTGTTAACCTTTCCTTAATGTTCCTTGCAACACGTT
>NZ_DATCVJ010001070.1:0-3670 GCF_036566945.1 Chitinophaga sp.
GAAAATCATCAAAATCAGTATAATCCTGAGAAAGACAAAAAACCGCGCTAATCGTCCAGTTTCAGTACTGCCAGGAATGCTTCCTGCGGTATTTCTACGTTACCGATCTGGCGCATACGTTTCTTACCTTCTTTCTGTTTCTCTAGTAATTTACGTTTACGGGAGATATCACCACCATAACATTTTGCGGTTACGTCTTTACGCATTGCGCTGATGTTTTCGCGGGCTACGATTTTAGCACCAATGGCCGCCTGAATGGCGATGAGGAATTGCTGGCGTGGCAGCAGTTCTTTCAGCTTTTCGGTGAGCTTACGGCCAAATTCCTGCGCACGGCTTCTATGGATCAGGGCACTGAGTGCATCCACCTTTTCATTATTCAGGAGGATATCCATTTTCACGATATCACTGTCACGGAAACCGATAGGTGTATAATCGAAGGAAGCATAGCCACGGGTCTGGCTTTTCAGCTTATCATAGAAATCAAATACGATTTCTGTGAGTGGTATTTCAAACATCAGCTCTACGCGGGTAGTGGTCAGGTAGCTCTGGTTAAGGAGATTACCACGTTTACCCAAACACAGGGTCATGATGTTACCGATATATTCGGGTTTGGTGATGATCTGTGCGCGGATGAAAGGTTCCTCAATCCTGTCCAGCGTGGTAGGATCGGGCATTTCACTCGGGTTATTTACGATAATTACGCCGTCCCGGGTAGTATGTGCAATGAAGCTTACGTTGGGAACGGTGGTGATTACGGTTTGATTAAACTCTCTTTCCAGTCGTTCCTGGATGATTTCCATGTGCAGCATGCCCAGGAATCCGCAACGGAAGCCGAAGCCCAGTGCCTGTGAGGTTTCCAGCTCATAGGTCAGGGAGGCGTCATTCAGCTGCAGTTTGTCCATGCACTCACGCAATTCCTCGAAATCCTCTGTATTTACCGGGTAAATACCGGCAAATACCATTGGTTTTACTTCCTGGAAGCCGTTGATACCTTCTGCACAAGGGTTATTGGATAAGGTGATGGTATCACCTACTTTTACTTCTTTGGCACTTTTGATACCTGTAATAATATATCCCACGTCGCCGGTGAATACTTCCTTCCTCGGCGCCAGTCCCAGTTTCAGGATACCTACTTCATCAGCAAAGTATTCTTCCCCACTGTTGAAGAAGCGGATTTTATCGCCTTTCTTAATGGTACCGTTGAAAATGCGGAAGTATGCGATGATTCCGCGGAAAGAGTTGAATACGCTATCGAAGATCAGTGCCTGCAATGGTGCATCGTTGCTGCCTTTGGGGCAAGGGATACGATTTACGATCGCTTCGAGAATTTCTTCGATACCAATACCTGTTTTACCGGATGCCAGCAGGATGTCCTCTCCTTTTACACCGATCAGTTCAATGATCTGGTCTTTTACTTCTTCGATCATGGCGCCCTGCATATCAATTTTATTGATAACGGGGATGATTTCCAGGTCGTTTTCCAGTGCCAGGTAAAGGTTGGAGATAGTCTGGGCCTGAATACCCTGTGCGGCATCTACCAGCAGCAGGGCGCCTTCGCAGGCAGCCAGTGCACGGGATACCTCATAGGAGAAATCCACGTGGCCGGGGGTATCGATCAGGTTAAAAATATATTGTTCTCCGTTTTTTGCGGTGTAGTCCATCTGAATCGCATGACTCTTGATGGTGATACCTTTTTCACGTTCAAGATCCATGTCATCCAGCACCTGGGCCTGCATATCACGGTCGGAAATAGTATGTGTAAATTCCAGTAAACGGTCTGCCAGGGTACTCTTACCATGGTCAATATGGGCAATGATACAAAAATTGCGAATATTCTTCATATGATGTTTTGCTGTTCCGTAGGCCTATTGCAAAGTACTACATTAAACCTTATTCAGCCGGCAAAGGTATTGAAATTAGTTCATTAGTTAATGCGTTTAGTGATTATGTTTTGTTGTTTGGTTTTTAGGAAGATAGGAATGATGGCGACGGCTTTTTTTGATATATTAACTTTTAATGCTCAACTTTATAGACATAAGGGAAAAATGAAGACTCAAACCCGTATTGTTAAATCTTAAAATTCACCGGAACATGGAACTTACCAATCAGTTCGAACAGGCAGTGGCGGACAGCAAAACGCTGGCAGAAAAACCCTCCAATGAAATTTTGTTACAGTTATATGCTTTGTACAAACAGGGAACTACCGGCGATGTGGATACAGACGGGCCTTCCAACCCATTTGATTTTGTGGCCAAAGCCAAACATAATGCATGGGAAGAATTAAAAGGCAAAACAAAAGAAGCCGCCATGGAAGAGTATGTAGCGTTGGTGCAAAAACTGAAAGGATAGCCGAAAGCTGAAGGCATAAAGCAAAAAGCTATTGTAGCGAATACTTATAGCGGAAATAATATTCGCACTGACCATTCGCTACAATAGCTTTTTGCTTTATGCCTTCAGCTTTCCGCTCATTACTTCCGGCTTTTTCTTACTTTTGGGTTATTATGATTCCATCCTACACGATAAGCGAAAAGTCTCAACATTACCTGGCGCTGGAAGAACAGTATGGTGCCCACAACTATCATCCGTTGCCGGTTGTACTGGATCGCGGCGAGGGTGTTTTTTTATGGGATGTGGACGGCAAACGTTACTATGATTTTTTATCCGGATATTCTGCGGTTAATCAAGGACATTGTCACCCGAAGATTATAGCCACACTGATAGAGCAGGCAAAAAAACTCACGCTTACCTCCCGCGCATTTCATAATGATTTACTGGGAGAATATGCACAATATATCACTGCATATTTCGGATATGATAAGGTATTGCCCATGAACACGGGTGTGGAAGCGGTGGAAACGGCGCTGAAGCTGTGCCGCCACTGGGCTTATATTGTAAAGGGTATCCCTGAAAACAAGGCGAAAATTATTGTTTGCAGTAATAACTTCCACGGACGTACGCTGAATGTGATCTCTTTTAGTACAGATCCTTCCGCGCGCAACAACTTTGGTCCTTTCATGCCTGGTTATGAAGTGATCCCTTACAACAGCTTAACCGCACTGGAACAGGCATTGCAGGATAAAAATGTAGCTGGTTTCCTGGTAGAACCTATACAGGGAGAAGCCGGTGTAATGGTACCGGATGAAGGCTATCTGTCAAAAGCGCGGCAGTATTGCCAGGATGCCAACGTATTATTTATTGCAGATGAAATTCAAACAGGACTGGCCCGCACCGGTAAAATGCTGGCCTGCGATCATGAAAATGTTCGTCCTGATATATTGATTCTTGGTAAAGCCTTGTCTGGCGGCACCTTACCAGTGAGTGCCGTGCTGGCGGATGATGAAATTATGCTCACCATCAAACCAGGCGAACATGGTTCCACCTATGGCGGTAACCCGCTGGCCTGTAAAGTAGCTATCACTTCTTTGCAGGTATTAAAAGATGAAAAAATGGCGGAGAATGCAGCCGCTATGGGGCAGTTACTACGCAACGGCCTGCAGGAACTGCAATCTTCCTATATTACTACTATACGCGGAAAGGGATTATTAAATGCGATCATTATTCAGCATAAAGATCCGGAAGCCGCGTGGGACCTTTGTTTAACGTTAAAAGAAAATGGATTGCTGGCGAAGCCAACGCATGGAGATAAAATACGCTTTGCACCTCCATTGAC
>NZ_DATCVJ010001071.1:0-2056 GCF_036566945.1 Chitinophaga sp.
TCATTCCATAGCTCAATTCGTTTACCAAAATCCAAATCCTGAACGTGAGCGCTTAATCGATGCCGTGAAATTTGGAAGTATTCCTCAAAGCTTGAAGCGTAGACCTCCTTTGTTTGGTGATACGATTTGACTTTATAACCATTGCTGCGTAATGGCCTACGAAGTGCGCGCGCATGAACAATGAAATTCTCGGATCTAATCAGAATGTGACGAGCAAGTGTGCGAGCTGTAAATGGATCTATCTGTTTAGTAGTGAGGTGCAGTATTAGCTGTAATTCCTCGACTATAAATTTCAGTTTTTCAAGCTGATTCTTGAACATGGATGTAGAGTCCTTTAAGCCGTGCTCCAAAACGTTTTTTCAAACAGCCTCGGCCTACACCTGACACACAGACCGTAAGCTCATAATCTAGTGACGCCGAAAGCTGACAGGGGCATCACATCGAAACAATCTCCTGCCCAAGCGTCGAGAGCGATTGGCTTGTGCTATGAGCCACTCATTATTGCCTTAATATCCTTAACCACCTGTCCTACATCTACTTCGGCTGAAGGCGAACCAACGCTTGCCTCGAAAACCGTTGTGGCCCTGTCCGCAGCCCGCTGTCCTTTTCCAGAATCTCCAGTAGCCTGAGAGACAGACGCCGCCGTGGCGGCGTTGACGATCTCTTTTCGCTGCTCAATCGATGCATTCGCAGGCGTGGCCGCGGCAATCGCGTCCGCGGTTGCCTTTACTGCCGTTTGGTTGCCGTTGGTTGCAACTGATGTGGCCGCTGCGCCTGACGCTACAGCCGTCGCGGTAGCGGTATCCGATACGTTAGTGTTGGTGGTCGTGTTGGTGTTACTGCCTGCCGCGCCGCTTCCTGTTTCTGTTGGGGTCAGAGGTTTTTCGTTAGGCCCAACAACGCCTTTTGTCAGATCTAACTCTTGCGCAATGAGCACAGCTGCCATCTCGGCAGACTTGTTGATCATTCTTGTGTAGTCGGCCGATGAGATGGACATATCATTTGCATAAGCCATACATAAGCCTGATGCCATTGCCTCATAAAGCATCATTCCCTGCGTTTTCTGCGCGACGTTCACGACTGTTTTTGCTGCACTTTCCGCAAAGCTATTGCGTACTTCTGGCTGGACGCCCCCTGCTTTCACTGCGGCTGCAAGGCTATTACTCAGCGACGCCCCCACATTCTCTGCCACACCTGCCGGAGGTTCTCCACAGGTGCGGTTAGTGGTGCCATTGAGGACAAAAATTCGGCGGTCGGCTGTAGTCGTGACGGTGGTGAATTTAGCTTTGTGGTCAATGACCGTGACAATTGCCGGGTCGGTCATGCGGTCGGTGACGCAACCAGTGGTGGCAAGAACTGCTGCTGCAAGCAATGGGATTCTCATGAGGTTGCTCCTTAATGGCTTTTTGCTTCCATTTGGTGAGCGTAGAACACATTTTAGAATCCGCATTCATAATGTAGCCACCCAGAAAACACTTGCGCTGCGTGAGAAACTCAAGAGCGACGAAGCCCACGTGTGGCGGCCTCCAGGTGCGCTAACGGTAAATTGAGGATGGCCATTTCAGCTTCGGTCTGCAGGTTGCCTTCGGCATCCATGGGTAGATACGGCCGACCCGGTATTTCGCCCCACAAGTTTGGAAAGTCAGCTTTATGGCTACGTAGGGTATGTGGCTGCCGATCAGCGCTGGGCTCTAGATGGAATCATAGGTTCGAGCTTCTGTTCAGGATGCTGTCGGTGTTTTTGGCGATGTGCCATCATTGCATGATACCTGGCACCGATTCTTTGGCCCTAATAGGCAGCACAAGGTCGGCGGGATATTCTGTGGATGTTATGGAGCTTTTATGTCGTTTCGAAATGCTTATTGGTATTGTGAAAGTGCTTTAGAGCCGCTTATTGAATATGTAAAAGAAAATCGCTTTTTTGTTGGAGTGGCACTCATCGCGGTCATTGCTTGCGGCGGTGTGTTTGGCGCTCTGTATCTACATTTTTTTAGGGGCGTTGATATTCCTAAGTTGGCGGTCGTCAGTCACGATACTGCGAGCCATTGGGGGCAGC
>NZ_DATCVJ010001072.1:0-1811 GCF_036566945.1 Chitinophaga sp.
CGCGTAGGCTATATAGGCCGTTTTAACTATAGTTTCAGCGACAAATATTTCCTGGAAGTAGCTGGCCGTTACGATGGCTCCTGGAAATTTGCACCAGATAAAAGGTGGGGATTTTTCCCTTCTGTTTCTGCCGGATGGCGCTTAACAGAAGAACCATTCTTTAAAAAATGGCTGGGCAGCAACAGCATCCTGACGGAATTAAAACTCCGTGGTTCTTATGGAGAACTGGGAGATGATGATATTGGTATTGGCGCCTACGATTATTTGCCGGGCTATACCTATGGCACTTCTACGGTAATACTGGATGGCACCGTGATCAGAGGTTCCCGCGATAAAGGCGTGCCTAATGACCGCCTGTCCTGGTTTGTCAGCAAGATCGCCGACGTTGGTCTGGACTACCAGCTATGGAATGGCAAAGTGTACGGCTCCCTCGACTTCTTTAATCGTAAGCGTTCCGGTCTTCGTGGACGTAAGTACGACGTGTTGGTACCCAGTGAAATCGGCTACAGTTTACCAGATGAAAATGTGAACAGTGATCAGCAGAAAGGGGGCGAGTTTTCTGCCGCCTATAGCACCAGGGTGGGTAAAGTAAATGTGGTGGTTGGAGGTAATGTTTCTTATTCAAGGAGTAAGTTCCTGGAATCTTACAAACCAGTATGGGGTAACTCGCTGGATCATTACCGCTCTTCCGTTGAAAACAGGTGGAATGGTATTTACTGGGGATATGAAGCGATCGGGCAATTCCAGTCGCAGGAAGAGATCAATAAGTATCCTGTTAACGTAGATGGCAAAGGGAATAAAACCTTGCTCCCCGGCGATATTATCTACAAGGATTTGAACGGCGATAATGTCATTGATGGTTATGATGAAAGACCTATCGGTTATCAAACCAGTGGTAATCCTACGGTGAACTTTGGTTTCAACCTCGGTCTCCGGTGGAATGGATTTGATTTTGCGGCCGACTTCTCCGGTGGTTCTATGTATTCCTATAACCAGAATTGGGAAATGAGATGGCCTTTTCAGAACGGCGGTAATTTACTGAAACAGTTTTATGATGATCGCTGGCACCGCGAAGATCCTTTTGATGTTAACAGCAAATGGATACCAGGAAAAAATCCACCATTACGATTCAACAAAGGAGATCATAGTAACTACAACAAAGCCTCTACTTTCTGGCTGCATAATGTGCATTACATACGGCTGCGCACCATGGAACTGGGGTATTCTATTCCGGATCATCTGCTCGAAAGGGTGAAGTTTAAGAAGGCCAGGATTTATATCAATACCTACAACCTGTTCTCGCTGGATAATGTGAAAGACCTGGGTATAGAGCCGGAGATCGCAGATGAAAACGGGTTACAGTATCCGCAGAATAAGCTGGTAAATATTGGACTGAACCTTACTTTCTAAGTAGTAAACAGAATTGTTATGAAAAAAAGTTTGTTATATATATGTCTGGCTATCCTCGCTGTGAATGCAGGGTGCAACGACAAGGATTTTCTCAATGTAGCACCTACCAATGTGTTGCAAAACGATCAGCTCTGGAATGACGAAGGGTTAATACTCTCTGTGCTGGCAGATTTGTATGACCGTTATCCGGATCGTCAAACAGATGCCAATGCCACAGGCATTCCTTCTATGGTGGTGCAAACTATTGATAACTGGGGAGAATTTGCCCGTTTTGATGAAGCCTTTGCTTCGGAAAACGGACAGTACTGGCGGCATGGCAATACCGAATATGACTATGTATTTCCGGGCATGATAGCAAAAAATACCGGCGAAGTTACCTATTGGGATTATGCGTATATCCG
>NZ_DATCVJ010001073.1:0-7896 GCF_036566945.1 Chitinophaga sp.
CGGCGCTTATATCGCCAAAGGTTGCATCCTGATGCCATCTTACGTTAACATCGGTGCATTTGTTGATGAAGGTACCATGGTAGATACCTGGGCCACCGTAGGTTCCTGCGCGCAAATCGGCAAACACGTACACCTGAGTGGTGGTGTAGGTATTGGCGGTGTACTGGAGCCATTACAGGCAAGTCCGGTGATTATTGAAGATGGTGTTTTCGTTGGTTCCCGTTGTATTGTAGTAGAAGGTGTGAGAGTAGAAAAAGAAGCGGTATTGGGTGCTAACGTAGTGCTGACGCAATCTACCAAAATCATTGATGTAAGCGGCAGCGAGCCAATTGAATACAAAGGCCGTGTACCAGCCCGCAGCGTGGTAATTCCTGGTACTTATACCAAGAAATTCCCGGCAGGTGAATACCAGGTTTCCTGCGCATTGATTATTGGTCAGCGTAAAGCTTCTACTGATCTGAAAACAAGCTTAAATGATACGCTGCGTGAATTTAATGTAGCGGTATAAATATTACTTTTTTTGAGGATCGCGCAAAGCCTTGATGGCTTTGCGCGATTTTTTTTGGGGTATGTGAAAAAAAATTTGGTGGATTTAAAAAAACGCTTACTTTTGCAATCCCTTAACGGGGACATGCGATGCCCAGATGGCGAAATTGGTAGACGCACTGTGTTCAGGTCGCAGCGTTCGCAAGGATGTGCTGGTTCGAATCCAGTTCTGGGCACTAAGGTGGACAAATCGAGATTACTCTTGGTTTGTCCATTTTTATTTTCGGGAAGATCTGCGCCCAGCGCGTAAATTAGCTTGACGGCTTCATTGAGTCGGGCGGTTCGATAATTCAATCCGTCAAAAGTGAGTTTTTCGGGGAAAATCGAACCATCACTTGCTTTATAAATGAATAATTCCCTCACCCCATTAACTTCCAATTAACGCTTGTGATTCTTTCGTTGTCTAATTTTCAGCTTCTTTATTTAACAAGAAAATCAGGCATTCCATAATATTGGTTTGCCAATAAAGAATAAGCATAATGGCAAAAGGGAAAAATGCAACATCAATTGAACAATCTTTATTCAATGAGCTTTCGCAGCTTATAGAGCAAAGCCAAAGGCAAGTGTTTTCACATGCTAACAGTACCCTTACGATACTTTTCTGGCAGATTGGCCAACGTATTAACGATGAAATCCTTAGAAATAAGCGGGCGGAGTATGCAAAACAGATTGTGTCGACACTGTCGACACAATTAAAGAGTCAATATGGAAGGAACTTTGAGATAAGGAATTTAAGGAGAATGATGCAATTTGCAGAGCAATTCACGGAGCTGGAGACTATTTTACCACTGTCAAAGCAACTGAGTTGGTCGCATTTCGTGGAATTGTTACCGTTGAAGAATCAGGATGCAAAGCTGTTCTATGCGCAGGTGGCTGTTAGTCAGGCATTGGGTATAAGGGATTTGCGAAAACAAATTTCAACCAAAACATTTGAGCGGACAGGTATAGCGAATATACAAAACACCAGCAACCATCCAGCGATTAATGACAATTTCAAAAACCCGTATTTTCTGGACTTTCTGGGGTTACAAAACACCTATCTTGAAAAGGATCTGGAAGAAGCTGTACTACGCGAACTAGAGGCTTTCATATTGGAGCTGGGTAAAGGGTTTGCCTTTATAGAGCGTCAGAAAAGGATGATTATCGACGGAGAGGACTTTCATTTAGATCTTTTATTCTACCATCGTAATTTAAAGCGCCTGGTTGCTGTTGAGCTGAAACTGGGGAAATTTGAAGCCCAGCACAAAGGACAGATGGAATTGTATTTAAAATGGCTGGACAAGTATGAAAAGAAAGACGAGGAACATTCTCCCATAGGTTTAATCTTATGTGCCGAAAGTAGGCGGGAACAAATAGAACTCCTGGAAATGCACAAAGATGGAATAGTGGTCGCGGAATATTGGACAGAACTACCTCCTAAAAAAGTGCTGGAGAAAAAGATACATAATATCTTCATTGAAGCTAAGGAGCGGATTGAAAGAAAAAAGTTATTGGAATAATATTATAAGAGCTTGTTATTCTTTGAATGCGATAGCATGAAGGAAGCTGATCGTTTTGGTTTTACCAAAACATAGCTGGCAACCGGGATTGGTGTTGTTTTTATTTTCACCGACAACGGACAGAGCCAGGCTTGCTGATTGTGGAAAGAGGATGCAAGTGAAAAGAAAATGTAGGTTAGGTAGAATCGGTTCGAGAAAACTACACTCCGGTGCACAAAAGAGGCTTGTAAGTATTAACTTACAAGCCTCTTTTTATTTAGTCAAGTGTTGTTTCTTTTCTTCTTTACAGAAATGCCATATTCTTATACTAACAATTCCCTGGGATCAAAGCTCACGATTAATGGTTGCAGATTGCTTTGAGCTGAACATACATAGGAAGTATAGCCTTCACCGAGCTGCAGACGGGTAAGATACCAGCTACTGTTGTTATAATACACTTCGGTTTCCAGGCAGCAAATTTCTTTTAAACCATTTACAATTCCGGTGCCGGCGGCTTTCAATACGGCTTCTTTTCTCACCCAGATATCATAAAAACGCTCCAGTTCTTTGTTTGAAGCCAGAATGTATCGGGTTTCCTCGGGACGAAAATGGTCGGCCATCATTGGCACATCAATTGGCAGTGTTTTCTCTATATCAAGACCTACCGCCGTTTCAGCAAAACAAATGGCCGTAATATCCCCGGAATGAGCAATATTGAATTCCTTCCAGCCGGCTATAAAGGGTTTGTAATCATCGTCTCTTGTCCAGTGATGGATCAGGTGTTCCTGGTTTTCCTGTTTTAAATATTTCAGCAGCATTAACCTGGCCAGCAATCTGGACTGCCGATCGGACAGGGTCCGGTACCTGTTTATTTCCGTTACCATGAAATCCGGCAGCAGCGCCAAATAGGGAGCCATCCCGGCGCCAGGCATCGAGTTATTATTGCAGCATGAAATAATGCACATGGGGTTTGGAAATGTATAAAATCGATTGGAAAAAGTTCCTTTAAATTGCCCACCCAATCATGGATGCGGTAATCGCCTCGGAGATAGATTTAACTCTTAATTTGGAAAATACATTCTTCTTGTGGAATTTGATGGTGTCTATTGACAGACATAATTTATCGGCGATATTGTCCATTGTTAGCCCCTGTGCTGATAGCAGCAAAATTTCTTTTTCCCTGCTGTTTAGTTTCACCCGTTCCACCTCCGTCCAGGCATTGTGCTCAAGACTATACTGGAAATGCCTGTCTAATTCCTTACTATTAAACTTAATATTGCCTGCTGTTGAATTCGGGGAGATGGAAACAACGCACAATGCAATCCAGGCATTGCCGTCTTTATCTAAAAACACTGGTATCAGCTTGTGATTAACCAACACCAGCCCGCCCTGTGGCTGCATTAAATGAAAGTCGTAGGAAATAACATATTTCAGGCGGTCTTCTATTTTTAAGTTTTGCCAAAACGCGAATCCAACCTCATTAATCTTCAGAAGTAATTCTAAATCATCCTTCGGCACATGCTTGAAATAAAAATTGTAGCCGTCATTTAGCACTTCCTCTGGTGTACAACCGCAAAGAAAAATGGGATTTTTCGACACGTAAAGAAATCCTTGCTTGGCATAGTCTATAATGTATACACTTTCATAGGAAACTTCACTTAACACCTTAGCAAAATCGATCAAGTTTTCTACCGCTTTATACTCATCCTGTTTCGGTTTCTCATCAAAAGTTTGCGTCTTAAAGAAGTCCTCTACTGAAATGCTCATATTTTGGGTTAATTTTCTTCTTGAAGATAGAAAAAATATTCCTCATATTTTATTTTACTTTTATTCTCCTATGCAGTAGACGAATTTACTGTAAATCAATCAATTACCTCTTTGCAGCGCTATCACACCGGGTATTCGACAAGATAAATATTCTCATTTTATGCGCTTTATAGTTGTCCAGATGAGCTATTTATAAGCCTCCTCATATTCGCTGGCATAGGTGGCATCCTGGAAAAAAGTAAAATCATCCATATTCTCCCGGGTAAAATACCGTTCAGCATGAGAGGCGATAAAACCATCCAGCCAGCCTGACTTAATACAGATAGGCAGTGTTTCGCTACCCAGGTAGCTGAGGGAATTGCCCAGTTGCAAAGAACGTACGCCCAGCGATTCCAGGGTGCTTGTCAGCTTTTTATCGCATTCGGCCAGTAACAGCCCATCCGCCAGCCTGTTCAGGGGATAAAAAGCGTTGAACAGCAACTTTTTCAGGATGGTGATCCTGCCGGCGGCGGTGGGGATCTTATGGGAAATGGCAAACCGTCCTATATGCCATACTTTAGTTCTGTCATGCAGAAAGTTGATACATGGAATGCTCACGCCAAAGAGCCGTTGAATAGGCAGGATCGTCGTTTTATCCCAATAAGTGAGCTTAATGGACCCATAAATTTTATGATCTTTTTTATTTCTTAACACGTAATATATCGAGCTGTCGAAAAATTCAACATCTTCCTTCGTCAAATCGTTGATTTCTTCAGATAATTCCTCGGCTGTCAGCGCCAGCCCCTGATGGCCCCAATAATTTTCGGCAACAATAAATGCCACCATTTCGTTCAACTCTTCTTTCTGAAGTCTGGAGATATAAAAGTCGTTTATTAAGAACATAGGAATCAGTTTTGTACAATAAATTGTGGTGAAAAATGTTTGTGGAATTTCAAGCGATTGACAAATAATAACTTTCGGGGAATTTCTTTACCACCTTATCAGTAGCGATGTCCGAAACAATGTGTGCTACCATGCCGGAGAGTATGTTTACGCCGATAGACAACTGTGGTGGTGGTGATGTGAGTGCCACCTCGCCATACTCTTTCAGAAAGTTCTCAAACCAGTCGGTAGAGATACTTTGCTTTTCCAGGCTGCCCAGGATAAATTGCCCTACATTCATTTCAAATACTTTATGCTCACGTTCCAAAGACTGGATACCGTGGCTATCGGATGTTAGTACGGTTACAAAACCGGCCCAGCCCAGATTGTAGGGATGTATAACCGGTATACCTGCCTGGCGGCATGTTTCATCAAACAGAAACGGTATATCCGAATCGAAGTCGAGTGCATTTACAGCAACACTATACTCCATATCAAACTCGTACAGGTTATCAATGGTTATGAATCTTGGAATGGCAGTGATATTAGCCTGGGGGTTTATTGCTAATAATCGTTTCTGTAGTACCAGCGCCTTATTCATGCCGATGTCGGCCTCTACATAATTCTGACGGTTCAGGTTTGTCAGTTCTACATAATCTCCATCTACTATGGTAAGATTTTCAAAGCCCATGCGCAACAGACATTCTGCAATGTAGCTGCCTATTCCGCAGCCGGCTATTAATATGCTGAAATCTTTAAAACGTTGCTGTGCGCTGTTACTGATGTGAATCTGGTTACGAACGTATCTGGGGTCCATGAGACAATATTTTTTTAAGCGAATGAATGGTGGGGCTCTATTCTTCTTAATATTGATTCTCTTCTCCTTAATATTTACTCTTTTCTAAATAAACCGAAGCATTATGTCTTCTTTCAACAAGTTATTAGGATAGTCAAGGTTTTCAATTGGATATGTAACCGGCTCGTATATAATGTCAGTCTCTGCTATTACTGACCTTCGAAGAAATGTACATTCCAGTACGATAGGAATCTCGATGCGTTCATTTATATTACCCTCCTGCTTATTGTAGGTAAAACTATTTTCAAAATTGTTACCATGAATGTGAATTAAATTAAAATCCTTTTTTAGTTTTCTTATGATATAGTGAAGCTCATCTATTCTTCTATCCAGGCTATGAAACTCGATTATCAATTGATCCACACAGTTTAAATTGTGCATAAATTCGTCATCTAAAACATCGTATTCATCACCTTCTATATCTATCTTCAACATCAGTCTTTTGTTCTTTAATCCAAATCGTTCCAGATGACCCGCAAAGGTGCTGTACTTAGGTCTGTTTACTTTAGCCAGGCCCTCGTTATTAAAGACAACACCCTTTTTCTCCAGGTGACGTTTTATTTTCCAGAATTGCCAAATAGAAAAAATGTATTTACCTGCTGCATACATTCTTAATGACTTCAGCATTGCAGCCAGCTTTTTAAGATCCAGCATTGTCTTACCAAACATCGTAGGATCAAACATCAGTACATTGGTTCCGCAGCGTGTATTCAGGTCTGCTTCGAATTGTACATCCCAACCCACTCCGTACGTCAGCAACATGTCTATATCTGATAACCCCTTTCCATATACGATATATCCTCCATCATAGTTGTTACCAAGCCTGATCTTATTTCTAACATTTACTGGTTTTAAAAAATCAACATTCATCATCATCTGAATTTTTTGGTGAGTAAAACACTGGCGATTTAGAAGCTGCTGACAAACCCCTGTAAGCTCAACAGCATATCCTCATTCTTCCATTTATTTTTTATCCATTCTGATCCTTTTGCTGATAAATTTCTGAAATGTGTGTACCGGTTATGCACGTCCCGTATGGCGTCTTTAATGGCATCTACTTCAATCCTGGCCCAATCGCCAATACATATACCTTCAAAATCTGCGGGTTCTTTTGCTGCGGCAGGAATCACCCTGCAATAGCCGCTTTTTGCCAGCTCTCTATGCACGGGAATATCTGTAACGATGGTGGGTATGCCCAGGTACATACTCTCTCTTGGCGTATAAGACCAGCCTTCACCACTTGAAGGGAATATATAGCAAGACAGTTGATGATACCATGCAGCCATCTGTTCATCGTTCAACTTACCGGTGGACCATACCACCATTTCATCGTTTTTCATTGCCTGAAAAGCCTGCATATCCAACCAATCATAACTACTGGATACATGAACATGCAGTTTCAGCTGCGGGATGCACTCCTCCTGTAACTGGCGGCAGGCTTCATATAACTTTAACAGGTTCTTTCTCTTTACGGGTACACCCAGAAATCCGACATTGAATATTTCAGGGGTAGTGTAAGACATCTGCGTACGTCTGAACCGGTGATAGCCCTGGTGTATTACCGTTACCGGCACCGACACGCCGGAATTGCGAAACACCTCTCTGATAGCTTCATGTGGTACAATGCAATGACGATACTGATTGATAGCAGCCACCCAGTTTTCCGGAAGCTGATCAGATTCAAAGGTGGTGAAGATGGCATTACTGTTCCGGGATGAAATTCTATTTTCATATAAGGGAGCTATCCCACAGACCAGGACCTTTTCCCCTTCCATGCTGCTGGTATCAGGTACTACGGTTCCTATTTCCTTAATTCGGCTAAAGACTCCTGACAAACCATCATAGGGTGTTTCAGCTGATGGATAAGTTTCCAGTAATAAGACTGAGTTTAATACAGACTCCCAGCGCCAGGAACCAACGTGATAATGTACTGCATAATCACCAAAATGACAGGAGGCAGGACCACATGATTTGGGACAAGGCCGGCTGCTATTCTCCAGCAAAACGATATCGTTGTAGCGGTGCTTCATCCTGTGGTATACTTTCGTTAATAAACCAGGCCCCGTCATCTCCAGTATATCCTGCTCGTGCGCTATAGTTCCGGTTGATTTTACGCTGGCGGCCTCCAGGAAATCATGCAGGAAAGCATGTCCGGCGCGCGCTCCAAACATATAATTGGCAATTCTTGTACGGTAACGATGCCCAAGATGATCTGCTTCTTCCTCCGATAAAACCTTTTCTATACCCAGTACCAGTTCGCCATCACGCAGGTCATCCAGTTCTTTGAGGCAAAGCATATCCAGGTCCAGATAAAATCCCCCCAACAGGTACACGATCATCACGCGAAAAATATCTGCCCGTTGTACGGGATACGGGAATGCCAGGTAG
>NZ_DATCVJ010001074.1:0-5494 GCF_036566945.1 Chitinophaga sp.
ATATTCCTGTGACTGCAGATGGTTTTCCAGGCTATTGTCTGCTTCCGTAACGATCGTATTCCACACCTGATCGAGCAGGCGCTGATCCCTGGCTACTTTGCGGATATTGTCCAGTGCTTTGTTGCGGGCTATTACATAACAATAATGTGCAGGCTTGTCGATAAAAGGTAAGCTCTCGCGGTTGGTCCATATTTTCATGAACGTATCCTGCACAATCTCCTCAGCATCCGCTTTGGATTTTGTTAAACGTTCTACGAAAGTGAATAAACGTGGTGTATAATAATCAAAGAAACAACGGAACGCAGCTTCATCACCCCGTGCTATCTGATGTAGCAGGTCTTTCTCATTATGTAAACTATCTACGTACAAGCGTTTTGGTCAATTTTTGCATAAATTTAGACAAATTGAGCAATTATGCAACAACAGACTCCGTTGTGGCAATAACGTTACGAAGCCTGCACCTGCTCACGATAAACAGAAGGACTGATACCATGATATTTCCGGAAAAATTTATTGAGGTGACTCTGGTCATTAAATCCCAGTTCATGACTGATTTCTTTCAGTGAAAAAGCGCTGTAGTGCAGCCTGTTTTCCAACAGGTGTAATTTATATTGATTCACATACTCCCGCAATGTGCTGCCGGTTTGCTCTTTAAAGAAAGCGCCCAGGTAATGTTTTGAGTACCCAAAAATATCCGCCAGCTGCTCTATCTGCACTTCATCGGTATGATGTATATGTTCATGAATATGATGAAGAATAGCCGTTACACGAGCGCCACTGGCAACACCCGTTTGCGGTAGCTCGCTCTTACCTGCTTTCTTTATCATGGTAAATAATGCCTGCAGCAGGAAGAAGATGGTATCGTTATTTTCTTCCTGCGCCTCCTTCCATTCAGTAGTGATCAGCTTCACCAGTGCTTCCATCCGGCTGGTGGCAGTGGCAAACATTCTTTGTTCACGGGCCTGTAGCAGCAACTTGTCGAGTTCCTGATTCCAGCTTTGCTGAAACCGCAGCTGACCACTCCCCTGCAGATATACATTGGTAAACTTTATAAAGGTAAAAGTGGTGGCAGTAGTAATTTCAAAATGATGCGCATCACAAGGCGCCAGCAGAAACAGGCAGGGACCTGTATAGGAATAATTCATCCCCGATATGGTATGGATACCACTGCCCTGATGGATGAAAATCAGCTCAAAGTGATTGTGGTTATGCACCGGGTGTTGCCATTCGGTAGCTGTAAAGTGTGATACTTTCAGGTACTCCAGTTGTATGTATCGCTTCATTCGTTGAAATATACCAATTATCCCCCGTGATGTACAAGTGTGATGAATAGCCGGGTAACGATCTTTGTGTTATCAAAATCAGTATTAAAAATACAACAGTAATATGGAACAGCATAATAATCGGAAAGTAGCCCTGATAGTAGGCGCACAAGGCGTAATAGGACGTAACCTGTCAGACTACCTACTGGCACAGGAATCATGGGATATTATTGGTTTATCCAGAAGAGGTGGTGAAGACAGCCCCCACGTAAAACATATTGCAGTAGACCTGATGAGCCGGGAAGACACACAGGAAAAACTGGGCCACCTGACTACGGTAACGCATATATTTTATGCCGCCTACCAGGACCGCGACAGCTGGGCAGCACTGGTAGCTCCTAATATGGCGATGCTCCAAAACGTAGTAGAAGTAGTAGAACCCGTAGCCTCCCATCTGCAACACATCAGCCTGATGCAGGGATACAAAGTGTATGGCGCTCACCTCGGCCCTTTTAAAACACCCGCCCGTGAAACCGATGCCGGCACCTTTATGCCGCCGGAATTCAATATGTCGCAGCAACAGTTCCTGGAAAAAATACAGGCAGGAAAATCCTGGACCTGGTCTGCCATTCGCCCCTCTGTAGTAGGTGGCTTTGCACTGGGCAATCCCATGAACCTGGCGATGGTAATTGCTGTATATGCCGCCATCTCCAAAGAACTGGGCCTGCCACTTCGCTTCCCGGGCAAACCAGGCGCGTATAATAAGCTGATGGAAATGACAGATGCCAACCTCCTGGCCAAAGCAACTACCTGGGCAGCAGAAAGTCCTGCCGGCACCAACCAGGCATTCAATATCAACAACGGTGACCTCTTCCGCTGGTCCGACCTCTGGCCACGCATTGCCCGTTACTTCGGATTGGAAGCAGCAGATCCTTTACCCATGCAGCTCGATGTAGTAATGGCCGACAAAGAACCGTTGTGGAATACCATGATGGAAAAATATGGCCTGAAATATAGCTACGCAGAAGTTTCTTCCTGGAAATTCGGGGACTTTGTATTCTCCTGGGACTACGACTTTTTTGCGGATGGATCTAAAGCACGCAGAGCAGGGTTCCATGAGTTTGTAGATACAGAGGCGATGTTCATGGAGATTTTTGATAATTTCAAGAAGATGAAAGTGATTCCGTAAGGAGTCGCCAGGTGCGGAATAAAATAGAAAAGAGACGGCATCAAAAGTAATCTTACCGGCAGGAGAATCGGGTAAACGAAAATACCCGCCTTCAGTTCCAGATAAAAATTATTTTGACGCCGCCTCTTTTTATAATTTGAACTACCTGATATCAGCTGCTATAACTATTTTACTTAGCACGCCTACCCGCCGCAATGCCTTGTTTGGCGCATTTGCGCATTGCTCTCTCATCTTCATATACATCTTCCGGTGCACTACGAAAATACTGATATACCACCGTGCCATCCTTGCGAACAGACGTCAACGAATCGCTGCCAGCAGCATCCCACACCCCATCACTCTCATCATCTGATTTAAACCAGAGAATACCTTTATCTAAAAAGGCAAACAGGATACCATCGCAATACAGCGTCTTTCCTTCCGTCGTAGCACGACTGGTAACTTCACCCATTGGTCGCAGTGATTTTGTTATCCAGTCTATCAGTTGTTCTTCCGTTTTATTCATGGTGACAAAATTATGCATAAAATTAACAAGGACAGACAGCTTTTGTTTTTCAGGGTGTTATTGCCAACAATGTCTCGTTTCCATTGATTTTTATTTGTTGTTACAGGCTGTATAGGATGATACAGCCTACTAATATTATTATTATTTATTATTTTGTCTATTTATGTCCTTCAAAAAGAAGAGATATATTGCCGGAACCCAATGCCAAGGCCAAACCCGTTGCATCATCTACTGTTCCTAATTTTGTATAGCGGTAAGAGGTAAAAAATGATTTGTAAAACAGAACCAGTGTATTTGAACCATAAAGCATCAAATCGCCATTTTTTATAGTTCCTGGATTGACTGAATTTATTGGGAGGCTTTTGGATAAATCACCGTATTTCTCATTCCCGTTCAGCTCCGTCATGTTGATTGTCAAAGGCAACATTTCCTTAAAGGCTTTTGCCGAACTGTTATCAAAAAGTGTAGCTGCGAAGACTTTTGAACCAACTTTTATATTGATGTTATCACTTGTCATATTTTGCCCGGTATGATGGTTTTCAATGCTCGTGGGTTGAATATTCCTATCGCTTCCGTGGCAGGATGTATCATTGCTACATAGGAAAGAAAACATCAATAGTGTTGCCAAAAGCGATTTCTCCATACCTTTTATTTTAAATGTTCTTTAAAATTTCTTTTATGTAAGTCATCAAAGGCATATTCTTAAATGACAACGTATTTGTAGCATGCCATGCGCCGGTGGATTTCATTTTTAACTTAAATTGTTTTAATAATTTTTGCAGGTATTCCACCTACAACCGTGTTATCAGGAACATCTTTTGAAACGACCGCTCCCGCGGCTACTACAGCATTTTCGCCAATAGTTACACCTTGCAAAATGGTGGCATTTGCACCAATCCACGCATTCTTTTTGATATGGATAGGCCCAACTTTTAATGAGTGTCTTTCTTCCGGCGCAAGCGGATGTCCCTCTGATAATAAACTCACCTTTGGAGCAATCAACACACCATCTTCAATGGTAATTCCACCCAGATCCAAAAAAGTACAGTCGAAATTGATAAATACATTTCTACCGATTTTGGTATGCTTTCCGTAGTTGATGTATAGCGGAGTGAATACGGTTGTACTTTCGTCAATTTCCGAACCTGTGATTTGGCCTAATAGATTTCTCACCTCGTTTGGGTCCGCTGTACTGTTCATCTGAACAAGGATTTTTTTTGTAGCGTGAGAAGCAAGCACCATTTTGTAGGCTTCGGGGGCGTTTTGCGAAATAGTCTCTCCATTTCGCAGTCGTTCAAAAATATCTTTTCCCATTATCATTACTTTTTTTTCATTTTCAGATCATATATAGATATACCCATCAATATACTTTTACAAATTTCGATAATACAAATGGCATCTGATTTATACAGAATACAGTTCTTTTTACCACTTTTACGGATTTAGCGGTAAAAGGTCGCAAACGGAATTAGGTTCGTTAAATTTGTAGGGTAATAATTGGCTATGGAGCATTTTGATAGAATAGATACCGTAAGGCACTATAACGACTACGCAGGAGTTGACACATTGCATCCTTTGGTTAGCATCGTCAAATTCAATGACTTACCGCTTGTCCGGAATTTCAGGCGATATATGGGCATTTATGCGGTATTTCTGAAAGACAATAAATGCGGAGATATAATTTACGGCGGCCAGCCTTATGATTATGAGGACGGAACGCTTGTTTTTGTTTGTCCTGGACAGGTATACGGTATTGACAATCATAGTATTAATACCAAGCCATCGGGGTACGGTCTGCTATTCCACCCGGACCTGCTTGCAGGTACTCATCTGGCAAAGACAATCAAGGATTATTCATTTTTTAATTATGAAGTGAACGAAGCGTTGCATCTTTCAAAGAAAGAACGCAAAACCATTGTGGAATGTCTTGAAAAAATTGTATCAGAAATTGAACAGAATATCGACCAGCACAGCAAAACACTGATAGTATCAAATATCGAATTGCTTCTAAATTACTGTAGGCGCTTCTATGACCGCCAGTTTATTACCCGAAGCCACGCCAATAAAGATGTTTTAACCCGGTTTGAAAACTTATTGCATGACTATTTTAAATCGGGCACAGCAAAAGATGTAGGTTTACCATCCGTTAGCTGGTGTGCGGAACAATTACATCTTTCTCCTAATTATTTTGGTGACCTTATTAAAAAAGAAACAGGCGCTACTGCATTGGATTATATACAGTCAAAACTGATTGACGAGGCTAAAGCAAAGATGTTTGATGCTTCTAAAACCATCAATGATATTGCTACCGAATTGGGCTTTAAATATCAACAGCATTTTACCCGATTGTTCAAACAGAAAACGGGCATAACACCTAATGAATATCGGAATTTGAATTGAATAAGGATTTCCCGGGAAAGTGTTGCAGGATAAAATGTCGCCACATGCAAATAGTATTGATCCCCTTTTCCTGGATCAAGTTGAAAACTTGGGGGATTAGTGGAAATTTTAAGCATAAAGTTTAGTCAATCTGTAAAG
>NZ_DATCVJ010001075.1:0-3782 GCF_036566945.1 Chitinophaga sp.
AACAAGCCCTGAGGAGGTACGGCAAAGTCAGCATTTGTACAATCAAGACTCTCTATAGCCGTTCGGAACTGATCCATGGAAAGCTTGCCCCGCCCTACTCTCAGCATAGTACCCACCAGGCCACGCACCATTCCCCGCAGGAAACGATTGGCGGTAACGTTATAGACTATACGTTCTCCATCTACTGTCCAGTAAGATTCTTCTATCTTACATATATATGTCTTCACCTGTGTATTACGCTTAGAGAACGTGGTAAAGTCACTATAGCCCTTAATCACTTCCGCGGCTTCCTGCAATGCGGCGATATCCATCTTATAAGGAAAGAAGTATCCGCGGTCCTTCAGAAAGGGATCTTTACGTGTATATAAAGTATACTCATAGGAACGAGCGAGGGCCGCGAAGCGACTATTGGCATCCGGAGGTACATTATATATACCTCTCAGCACCACATCATCTGGCAGGATAGCATTGATCTTATATATAAACTGCGGGTGCAGCGGCAATGCGGTATCAAAGTGAAGGAAGTTCTGCAGGGCATTGACGCCAGCATCCGTTCTGCTGGAGCCCGTGCTGACAATAGTATCTCTCAGTAATAAACTCAACGCCCTGTCTATTTCTGCCTGCACAGTATGTGCATTTTCCTGCACCTGGAACCCGCTGTATTGCGCGCCCTTGTATCCCACTTCTATAAAGTACCTGTTCATATGGGGGCGAAAATAAAGAATTACGAATTATCGATAATGAATTACGGAGTTGTGAACAGACGACCAGGGGTACATCTGCCTACAACTCCGTAATTAATAAGGTGATAAATATTATTTATGCAGCATGGCTTTGAACCTGCCCCTGTAGTAATCATCGATTAACAGGGTTTCCAGGGAGCCATACTTTTCTGTATCATATGTTTTAGAATAACCTGCATCCAGCAAACGGTAACGGGTATCATCCGCTGTCAGCAACTGCACCAGGGTTTTTATCTGCGCGGTTTCCAGACAGTAGTTGCGCGTTTGTTTACGGAACACATCTATCATACCATCATCACTTTTTGCGGCTACAAATTTGCGCAACATCTTACGGAAAGTAGCATCGTCCATAACGTTCGCGCAATCAGAATTGATCAAACGGGCATCCGTAGTCTTCTTTTTTGCTTCGGGTGCATCCGGTACTACTTCGGCAGCAACAGGGGCGCCTACCGGTGCACCGGCAGCATCCACCACTACATCATCTTCACTACGTTTCTTTTTCTTCTTACTCTTTACCGGCTCTTCATCTGTTACCGGACGCGTAGCTGCTACGCCGTAACCACTGGAATCCGTAATGATATTGGCTGGATGTTCAGTATCATCAAAAACTTTACTACGTTTTTTCTTTTTGCGTACAGGCGCTTCTTCTGCGGCCAGTACCGGCACTTCTACTACCACTGGCGCCGGAGCTGCTGCTTCAGCAGTCGTGGCAGCCGGCTGGGCTTTATCATCCTGGAACTCAATAAAATCAGGATCTCCTTCACGTGCCTTATGTTTCTTTTGCTTTTTTACCGGTTCTTCCGCAGGAGCTGCCTTGGCTACTTCTTCTGTTGCGGCTTCACTGGCGGCTGTTTTACCTTCTTCTGCCAGCACATCATTGAGAATGGCTTTTTCCTCCTCTGTCAATGGCTCCCTTTCGTTTTTACGCTTTTTACCTTTAGATTTCTTCACTTCTCCTTCCACGGCTACCGGTGCATCTGCGGCTATAACCGCCGGCTTAACTTCCGGCAAAGGATCATCCCGGTCAGCTCCGGTTACAACAACTTTATCCAATGCGGAAGAAAACGGATTGTTTGATTTCGCAGCGGTGGCTGACTTAGCGGGTCCGGTTACAACCGCCTTGTCGGCAAAAGTTGTTTCCAGGTCCTTCTGCAGATTCGCCATCATTTCCTGCTTAGCTGTGTCCAGCACTGGTACCAGCGTATCAGCTACCACCAGTGTTTCAGTGGGGGCAACAGCGGCAGTACCGGCATCTGATTTGATTTCCCGGAAGGTTTGCAGGTTATACAAAGAATAACCCGCTTCCCCGGATTGTTTTAACAGGAAGCCCTGATCATTCTTAGCTATTTTCAAATAAAACTTTGCTTCGTGGGATTCATCCTTTGGAAAACCTACGGTAATAGGTACGGTACCGTTATCCAGCTGAGGTAAAATGATATAACCCCGATCCGTGGAACTCAGCACTTTGCCACTATGTTTTACATAAAATGGTACTCCCTTCTCGCTCTGAATATATACGAAGTGATGCTGTGACTGCGCCCAAAGACGGCCGCAAAGTAACAGGCATGCCCAAACGAATATTACTGTCCTGTATTTGAGATGCATACTATAAATTGGTATAAAAACTTTTCCTGTGCAAATATTATTCCAGCACGATCAACACTTCGCCTTTTTCAACGGCTGTGCGCTCTGCGACTTTAATTTCTTTCACGATGGCATCTGAAGTGGCTTTAAACACATTCTCCATCTTCATAGCTTCCAGTATAAGCACCGGATCTCCTTTATGGATGGCCTGTCCCACGGTTACCAGCACTTTCAGTACCAGTCCGGGCATGGGTGCTTTGATATCATTGACCTTCTTTGTCATGGCATCTTTAATGCCCATAGACGCCAGCAACTGATCAATAGGCTCTTCTATTGCCACTTCAAATTGCTGCTGATTTACCTGTAATACGACTGTTTTGGTTTCCCTGTCGATCCGCAATACCTGCGCCTGGTAGCTCTTTCCATCCATTATGATGCTGTAATCGCCACTTGGCAATTGGACTGCTGACCAATCTACTTCCTGGTCATTGCAGGTAAGCTTAGTGTCTTTATTCACGGCAAATGTAGATTTGCCATTCACGATTGCTTTGATCATAATACTGATTTACTGGCCTGTTAGCGTAGCAAAAATAGCATTTTTAACCACTTACCTCATATTTGGCCCATTTGTTTAAATTTGACTCTTTTTAATTGGCACAAGCCAATACATTTGTTTAAAACTGTCTTTTACATGAATCAACATCTGAAGCAATCCCTGATGGGAATGCTGATCGGAGGAATAGCCGGACTGGGAATGAGTACTTCCCTGATGGCCCAATCTGAAAAAGCTGCCCAGGAAGACCCCGCATTAAAGATTTACCGTGCCTCCTCCACAAAAGTAAATGATCTGGTGCATACCAAGCTGGACGTACGTTTCGATTATGCGAAAAAGTATCTCTATGGCAAAGCATGGATTACCCTGAAACCTCATTTCTATGCCACGGACTCCCTCACGCTGGATGCAAAAGGCATGGACATTAATGAAGTTGCTCTTGTAAAAGCCGGCAAAAACAGTCCGCTGAAATACAGCTACGACAGCCTGCAGCTGCATATTGCGCTGGATAAAGAATATAAGCCAACCGAATCTTATATCATCTATATCAGTTATACTGCCAAACCCGATGAGCTGAAAGTCAAGGGCAGCGCTGCTATTTCTGATGCCAAAGGATTATATTTTATTAATCCTGATGGGAAAGATCCTAATAAACCTACTCAGATATGGACACAGGGCGAAACAGAGAGTTCTTCTGCCTGGTTTCCTACTATCGATAAAACCAACCAGAAATGCACCGAGGAAATTAGCATGACGGTGGAAAAGAAGTATGTAACCCTCTCCAATGGCAAGCTGGTAAGCCAGAAGAACAACGCCGACGGCACCCGTACAGATACCTGGAAGATGGACCTCCCCCACTCTCCTTACCTCTTCATGATGGCCGTGGGTGACTACGCCATTGT